>CAZUSM010000306.1:0-1504 GCA_964623675.1 uncultured Oscillospiraceae bacterium | reverse complement strand
CAAAAAAAGAACTGCCGCAAACGTCGTTTGCAACAGTTCTTTATCATTTCCCCCATTCACTTCCCGCCGCAGAATTTGCTTTCGTCGTCTGACCAGCCGCGGTCGAGAAGCCAATAGCTTTCGCCGTCGTCGATGGGCTGCTGAAGCCATTCGTCGGGGTCTTGCGTGGCGCGCGCCATCTTTTTGCGCGTTTCGTATTTGCGCAGCTCGTCGAGCGTGAACGGCAAGCCGATGTCCGCCGCAATCGGCAGCAGCACCGCCTCGCACAGCGCCTCGCGCAGCTCCAGCGAGCCGGGGTAGTACGCCTCGGCCTCCTCCACGCGCGCGCGGAGCGCCTCATCGGAGGCATATCTTTCAAAAAACTCGGTCACATTTTCAAGCATGGTCGCGTTCTCCTTTAATTATAATAGTATGTGCAGCAGTATATCTAGGCTATCACAAATCAGCCCGATGTCAAGCTTGAAAAATCCGATTTGCGGCGGGATTCGCGGTTTTGCAGCAGGGTACACAATAAAACAGCTGCTCGGAGTTAAGTTTTTTACACAATATGCCGATAGATGTTACATAAATTTTATTTGAAAATGAACAAAGCTTAGTGTATAATAGATAAACAACTATATCCACGGCGGCATGCGGCGGACAGCTGTTTGCCGTCGGCGGGAAAGGCCGGCAAAGGACGTCCTTTGCCGCGCGTCTTTACTTGCGGAAAGACGCGCCGCACCTCGTCCCCAAGCCCGCCCCGCGTATTATCAAAGGAGCAGATACACAAACATGAATTCCAAAACCCTGTCATACGTCCTCAAGCGTATATTCTTGGCGGTTTTGACCATCGTCATCATCAGCTTGATCACGTTTTTTGTCATGCACATGGTGCCCGGCGGCCCGTTCAACCGCGAAAAGGCGCTCGACGAGGCCACAATAAAGGCGCTTGAGGCCAGATATAACCTCGACAAGCCCCTTTTTGAGCAGTATATACTCTATATGAAGAACCTGCTGCACGGCGATTTCGGCGTGTCGCTGAAAAACGGGCGTGACATCTCCGCGATAATCGGCGAGTCGTTCCCCATTTCCGCGAAGCTCGGCCTGATGGCCATTTCTGTGGCCTTGGTCTGCGGCACGGTGTTCGGCAGCCTCGCCGCGCTCATGCGCAACAAGCTGCCCGACAGGCTGATTGTGTTCTTCTCCACGCTGTTCACCGCCGTGCCCAGCTTCGTGCTGGCGTCGCTGCTGCTGCTCATATTCGCAATTAAACTCGGCTGGGTGCCGGTTTGGAGCGCCACCGAGGTGCATTACACCCTGCCCGTCATCGCGCTGTCGGCCTACCCCATGGCGTACATCACCCGCCTTTCCAAAACCAGCATGCTCGACGCGCTCGGCCAGGACTATATCCGCACGGCCAAGGCCAAGGGCGTTTCCCGCGTGAAGATCATATTCAAGCACGCGCTGAGAAACTCCCTCATCCCCGTCATCACCTACATCGGGCCGCAGATTGCTTACATCATCA
>CAZUSM010000305.1:0-1504 GCA_964623675.1 uncultured Oscillospiraceae bacterium | reverse complement strand
TATATGCCGACGCTATCCACCGGATGGGTGCGATTTTGGACATTTTCATGCCCGCAATGAGACAGGCGAGTATCGCGCCGCAGCTGACCGTGATAGCCGCAAGTGCGAGCGTGTACGATACGCCGTCGATGAGGAACTTGTCCCAATATTTCGTCAGCAGCTTTACGATGTTGTCAAAGCTGATAAAGGTCATGGCTTATGTCTCCCTTGTTGTTTGTAATCGCGAGAGGGCGGGGTGCGCCGCAGAGAGATTTGACGGCACTCTGCGGCGCGTGGGATATGCGAAATATGATAATCTATAGAGGGTTAGATATGTGCTTGTTCAGTGGCTCAGCCTTCGGCGGCGGTGTCTTCCACGGTGACTTCGGTAGCGTTCTCGGAAGTGGAGAGAGCCACAGCTGCCTCGTACCACTCGCCGTACAGACCGTCGGCCTTGGCCTTGGCAAGAGCTTCGTTCACGACATCAAGCAGAGCGGTCTCGCCCTTGGTGATCATGACGACATTGTTTTCGTGCGCGAGGTCAACGTCAAACTGCCAGTCGCAGATGGCGAGCTCAGGGTTGGAAGCGATGATGGACTTGGCGTTGCCGACGGCGACTGCAAGGCCGACGATGTTGTCGCTCTTGAGCTCGAGAATGCCGGTGTTGATGTCGCCGATGGTGATGGGGTTGGCTTCGGGAATCTGAGCGGTGAGGTAATCCATCTGGAGAGAGGCGATCTGCGCGCCGACGTCAAGGCCGTTGAAGTCCTCGGCGGTGGTGTACTTTTCGGCGTCCTCGGCCTTGATGAGGATGACCTGCTCGGTCTCGTTCTCGCCCGCGATGTACTCATCGCTCAGCTCGTAGTTTTCGGCACGCTCTTCCGTCCAGGAGAAGCCGGAGATCGACATGGGGACAGCGCCGGTGTAAACTGCGGTCTGGCAAGCGTCAAAGCTCAGCGGCTCGATGACGAGGTCAACGCCGAGGTACTCGGCAAGGTACTTGGCCAGCGACACATCAAAGCCGACGTACTGCTCCTGGCCTTCCTTGGAGGCATCGACAAACTCCATCGGGGCAAAGTCCGGGGAGAGAGCGACATACAGAACGCCTTCGGCCTTGATCTTTTCAAGGGCGTTGGCAGGTGCGGCGGCTTCTTCGGCAGGAGCGGATGCGGACTGGCTGCCGCAGGCGCAAAGCGCAAATGCCATTATCACAGCAAGTGCAAGAGAAATGATTTTATTAAGCTTTTTCATTTTTGTTTCCTCCGTTAAAGGTGAAATGAATTTTTATTTGACTACGTTGCGAATGATAGCATAAATATGCACACTTGTCAACAGCATATTGCAAAAATATTCACTCAAATGCGCATTTTGTGAATGTTGAATGTTGCACGGAGAAAAACACGGCATTTCCTTTGTGCAGATTTATGCCTTGAAATCAGCCAAGTTTTCCAAATTCACCGTTTTTGCATAGTCAAAGCTGCACAAAAGCATATCCACCGCATAGAATTAAATGAATATATTCATC
>CAZUSM010000304.1:0-1522 GCA_964623675.1 uncultured Oscillospiraceae bacterium | reverse complement strand
AAGCAGTCAAATCGCGATGGGCTTGGCGTCGGGCTCGATGGGGCAGACGTAGCCGGAGGCGGAGCGCTCGGCGTGCTCGGCCTGCGCCTTTTTCAAAAGCTCGGCGTTGTCAATAAGCTCGATGGCGGCAGAGGCGAGAACCTTGCCGGCGGTGGCGAGCGCCTTGTGGGCGAGGGAGGTCTTGCCGCAGGAGACAACTTGCCAGGAGTGCCCCGGCGCGCCGTCCGGCCACGCGGCGACGTAAATCTGCGCGGTGGGGGTCTGCCAGCTGACATCGCCCACGTCTGTGCTGCCGGGGACGAAGCACTCGCCGGAATAGTACGGCATGAGAAAATCGTTCATCGGCTTTGCGCACTCGGCCTGAAGCGCCTTGACTTCCCTTGCGATTTCCGGGGAGAAGTTTGCGCCCGTGCCTGGGAGATATGCCGACTTGGGGAAGGTGTCTTTTAGCGCGGCGGCGAAGGCAAGCTCCTCCGGAGTGTGTTCGGGCACGCCGATTTCGGCAAAGCAGTCGTGCATGAGCTTTTCGAGCGTGTAATTGGGCAGGGTCTCCGCCGTGCCGTCTATGAACACGCGCTCAAACGTCGTGCCGGTCATGAGCGCCGCGCCCTTGGCGATGTCGTCCACGCGCGCTTGCAGCTTGACGGAGTCGGCCACCTTGTTCGCGCGCACCATGTACAGCACGTCCGCCTTGGACTGCACCACGTTCGGCGACACGCCGCCCGCGTCGGTGATGGCATAATGTATGCGGCAGTCGCTGGTGGTGTGCTCGCGCAAAAACTGCACGCCGATGTTCATCAGCTCCACCGCGTCGAGCGCACTGCGGCCGTTGTACGGGTCACCCGCCGCGTGGGCGGGGACGCCGGAGAACTTGTACAGCACCTGAATGCAGGAATTGTTCGTGCCGGTGGAGTTTTCGTTGGTGTCGCCGGGGTGCCAGCAGAGCGCGGCGTCAAGGCCGTACCACAACCCGTCGCGCGCCATATACGCCTTGCCTGCGCCGCCCTCCTCGCCGGGGCAGCCGTAATAAACCACAGTGCCGGGCTTGCCGGTGAGCCGGAGATACTCCTTGACGGCAACGGCGGCGGCGAGAGACCCCGCGCCGAGCATGTTGTGCCCGCAGCCGTGGCCGCTCGCGCCCTCGACGATGGGGTTGTGCGCGGTCTCGCCGCAGACCTGCGACAGGCCGGACAGCGCGTCATATTCGCCGAGTATGCCGATGATGGGCTTGCCCGCGCCGAATGCGCCGGAAAAGGCGGTGTCGATGCCGCAGATTCCGCGCCGGACCGTGAAGCCGAGCTTTTCAAGCGCGTCGCAATAGGTGTCAGCGGCGAAATGCTCTTTCAACGACAGCTCCGGCTTGTCCCATATGCTGTCGGAGATATTATTATATAGTTGTGCGTTGGCGTCGACAGTGGCCAGCGCTTTTTGCTTTGCTTCGTTCATCACAGCACCTTGGAAAGGAAGTCTTGCAGACGCGGGCTCTTGGGCGCGGAGAAAATCTCCTCCGGCGTGCCCTGCT
>CAZUSM010000303.1:0-1531 GCA_964623675.1 uncultured Oscillospiraceae bacterium | reverse complement strand
GGGCGCGCGCAATCGCCACGCGCTGCTGCTGCCCGCCGGAGAGCTGATGAGGGTAAAACCCCAGCTTGTCGCCGAGGCCGACGCGGCGCAAAAGCTCCTCGGCCTTGGCGTCGATTTCGGCGTTTATCTCGCGCCGCTTGGCGCGGTAATCCGCGCGCGCCTTGGCCTGAAGACGCGGCGCGAGGGCGACGTTTTCCAGCGCGGTGTACTGCGGGAAAAGGTTGAAATTTTGGAACACGAGGCCGAAATGCAGCCGGTTGCGGCGAATCTCCTCCTCGCTGAGGCGGTGTTCGTCGGCGGAGGAATACAGCACGTCGCCGTTGACGGTGACGAGGCCGCTGTCGGGGACTTCGAGGAAGTTCATGCAGCGCAGCAGCGTCGTCTTGCCGCCGCCGGACGGGCCAATGACGGACAGCGTCTCGCCCCGCTCCATCGAAAAGCTGATGCCCTTCAAAACCTCCAGCCCGTCAAAGCTCTTTTTCAGATTCTTTACTTCAAGCAAAGCCATGCCGTTTCCTCCTCACACCTTGAAATAGTCCAGCTTCTTTTCAAGCCGACCCAGCAGCACCGTCAGCAGCCCGCTGAACACGAGATAGTAAACCCCCGTGAAGAACAGCGGCCAAATGATGCCCGCGGACTTGATGAACGCCTGCCCGTTCCACATCACCTCATAAACGGAGATGACGCGCACGAGGGACGTGTCCTTGACGAGGGTGATGACCTCGTTGCCCATGGGCGGCACGATGCGCTTTATCACCTGCATGAGCGTCACGCGGAAGAAAATCTGCGTGTTCGTCATGCCCAGCACCTGCCCGGCCTCGCGCTGGCCGCGCGGCACGCCCTCAATCCCGCCGCGGAAGATTTCGGAGAAATAACAGGCGTAATTGAATATGAACGTGACCATGGCGGCGATGAAGCGGCCGTTTGAGCCGCTGCCCCACCAGTTGTTGCCCAAAATCATGCCGGGGCCGTAGTAAATTATCAAAAGCTGGAGCATGAGGGGCGTGCCGCGAATGACCCACACCACAAGCTTGGTCAAAAGGCTGAGCGGCTTGAAACGGCTCATCGAGCCGAAGGATATGATGAGCCCCAAGGGGATCGCGCCCAAAAGCGTCAGCGCGAAAATCTCCAGCGACTTCAAAAAGCCCTGAGAAAGCGATGCCAAAACGGTCGAAAACATGTCAAACCTCGTCAAAATCAATTATATTTCGGGAAAAATGAAAAGCCTGTTTCGCGCCCAAAGCAGAGAGGGGCTCGCCCTCTCTGCTTTATTGACGCATTGCCGTGTTATTTTACACTAGACTGCATTACTTTGCAATGATGGATTCCTGCACGCCGTAGAGCTTGCCGGTTTCGACCATGCTGCCGTCGGCGTAAGCGGACTTGAAGAACTCGTTGAGCTTGGCGGCCAGGTCACTGCCGGTGCGGAAGCCCACGCCGTATTCCTCGCTCGTCAGCTGCACGGTGTACGCCAGGTCGGGGTAGCTCGTGCCCTCGCCGATCATCGCGCCGGCCATCAGCAGGTCGATGA
>CAZUSM010000302.1:0-1553 GCA_964623675.1 uncultured Oscillospiraceae bacterium | reverse complement strand
TCGGCATGGGCGAAAACGCCCTTTACCACCCGGAGCTGTGGACGCAGTTTCTTGACGAAACCAGCCCGTATTACCACAGCTACGGCCACATTATGAGCAACGCCGGGCTTTTGGACGTGTTTTACATCGGCGTCAAGGCCGGTATTTATCCCTCGCTCATTTTCCTCGGCGTCGGCGCGATGACCGACTTCGGCCCGCTGCTTGCTGACCCCAAGAGCCTGCTGCTCGGCGCGGCGGCTCAGCTCGGCGTGTTCGTGGCGTTCTTCGGCGCGGTCATGCTCGGCTTCACTGGCCCTCAGGCCGCCTCCATCGGCATCATCGGCGGCGCAGACGGCCCGACGGCGATTTATCTCACCACCAAGCTCGCCCCGGAACTATTAGGGCCGATCGCCATCGCGGCCTACTCTTACATGGCGCTCATCCCACTCATTCAGCCGCCCATCATGAAGCTTTTCACAACGGATGAAATGCGCAAGGTCAAGATGGAGCAGGCGCGTGAGGTCAGCAAGACGGAAAAAATCGTGTTCCCGATTGTCGTGTCCACGTTCGTCATTCTCCTGCTCCCGTCGACCGCGCCGCTGGTGGGCTGCCTGATGCTGGGCAACCTCTTCCGCGAAACCGGTGTGACCGACCGCCTTTCCGACACGGCGCAAAACGCCCTCATGAACATCATCACCATCTTCCTCGCCACCTCCGTCGGCGCGACGATGACCGGTGACAACTTCCTCCAGCCGCAGACCATTTACATCATTGTCCTCGGTCTCGTGGCGTTCGGAATCTCCACCATGGGCGGGCTTCTCGGCGGCATCGCGATGTACTACGCCTCCGGCAAGAAGATCAACCCCCTCATCGGCTCTGCCGGTGTCTCCGCTGTGCCCATGGCCGCGCGCGTTTCGCAGGACGTCGGCCGCAAGTACAACAAGACCAATTACCTCCTCATGCACGCGATGGGTCCCAACGTCGCCGGTGTCATCGGCTCGGCCATCGCCGCGGGCTTCCTGCTGTCCGTGTTCGGCGGCTGATGCGCGAGGTAACATACCGCAACATTATAAACACCGTCTCCCAAGCCGGGAGGCGGTGTTTTTTTGCGCCGTTTTGTCAACCAAGTGGTCAGAAAAATCGTGCGGATATATTGACAGATTGTCTCCCCTCTGCTATACTTTTTCTTACCATTTGGTCAATATTCAAATTTAGGGAGAAAGAACTATGTCGAACAAACAAACCGCCGCAATGCTGGACAAAAAGCTGGATGAAAAGCGCGCGCACACGATGCTCGTGTGCGGCATCGTGATGGTGATTGCGGTGCTGATTCACGACGGCGACCATATCCGCCAGGCGCTCAACTGGGGGTATCACATCCCGCTCGCGATTTGGGCGCTGAACCTGACGGTGTACATTTTCCCCGTCGTCACGGTTTTCCTCGCCAAGTCCAAGCGCATGTCGGCCACGCTCGTCGGTGCGGTGGGCGGGATTTTCACCTCGGCCTCGTTCGTGATTTTGCACCTGTGCGGCTCGGCAACCGGGCTTTGGGGCGTGTGGAACTTCTCGTACTT
>CAZUSM010000301.1:0-1562 GCA_964623675.1 uncultured Oscillospiraceae bacterium | reverse complement strand
CCCTCCTCCATCACGCGCCGCCGCAGAGAGTCGGGCGTGTCGTCGGGCATGACGGCCACGGGCTTTTGCAAAATGATGTTGCCCACGCGCCCGTCGCCGTCGGCGAAATACGCCGTCGCGCCGGTCATCTTCACGCCGCGCTCAAGCGCCGCGCGGCACACGTCCCCCTCGACGTCCTCAAACGCGGGGTACATGGCCGGATACGTGCCGATCATGCGGTTTTTGAACTGATAGGGCACCACGCCCAGCGGGAGATTATACCCCGCGAGAATCACCAGCTCAATGTCCATGTCGCGCAGCTTGTTCGCGATGGCCATGCTGTGACTGGTCATGTTCGGGAAAAGCTCCGGATCGACGACATAGGCCGGGACGCCCGCGTTGAGCGCGCGCTTCATCGCGTACACGTCCTTCTCCGGCGATATCACCGCCACCAGCTCGAAATTTTCAATTTCCTTAAAATACATGGAGTCCAAAATCGCCTGGAGCTTTGCCCCGTCGCCGGACACCAATGCCGCCGCTCTAACCATACTTTCTCTACCCCCGCGAGCCGCGCCCCGGCCCGCAATCGCCCCGCCGAAACTCGGTACTTGTGCAACGGGGCAAATCAAGGTATAATAGCCGACATGAGAATCGACCACATACTCTTTTTCTATAATAACACATTATACTGTATAATTCGCACAAGGTCAAGGCATGGAGGCACAAGTTTATGACAGAAATTTTATTGATTCGGCATACTCAGGCCGAGGGCAACCGCTATCGCATGATGCAGGGGCATTGGGACGGCGACGTCACCGAGCACGGCTGGGTGCAGATTGACGCGCTTGCCGAGCGTCTGCGTAGTGTCGAGATAAACGCGGTGTATTCAAGCGACCTTTATCGCGCGCGCATGACGGCGGGCGCGGTGACGAAATATCACGCGCTCAAGCTCAATGAGGACGTGCGCTTGCGCGAGCTGGACATGGGCCCGTGGGAGGCCGGCTTTTTCGGCAACATTCTCCACGATTACCCCGAACAGGGCGAAAACTTTCTCCTCCACCCCGGCAAGTGGCACATCGACGGCGCGGAGACCTATGCCGACGTGCAAAACCGCGCCTATCCCGCCCTGCGCGAGATTGCCGAGGCGAACGACGGCGGGCGCGTCGCGGTGGTCAGCCACGGCGTCACAATCCGCTGCCTCATGGCGAGGATAACCGGCGTTGAGCTTGACAATGTGGAGGCACTGCCCATATTTTATAACACCTCGGTCACGACGCTCTCATACGAAAACGGCGAGTTCGCGGTGCTGGGGCAGAACGACTGCACCCACCTCGACGCGCTCGAAACCCCGGTCTGGCGCAACATGGAGGCGCTGCGCGACGAGCCGATGAACCTGCGCGAGGATTATAAATTCTACTGCGACGCCTACGCCGACTCATGGCGCGCCGCGCACGGCTCACTGAAGGGGTATAATGAGGACACGTACCTGTGCGCGGCGATGGAGCACCGCGCCTGCGAGCCCGGCGCCGTGCTGAAGCTCTATGCCAACGATGAGCCGGTGGGGCTTGTCGACATGGACACGC
>CAZUSM010000300.1:0-1563 GCA_964623675.1 uncultured Oscillospiraceae bacterium | reverse complement strand
TACAAACCCGCATACATTATACCCGCAACCTGTCCGTTTTGCAATCCAAAAATGAAGGACAAAATTTGTGCAATATGCCGGGGCGGGCGCGCATACATATATTATAATAGTAGAGGAGGGCGGAGAGATGAGGGTATTACGGCTTGGCAGTCTCGGCGCGCCGGTGCAGCTGTTGCAGCTGGCGCTCAATCGCGCCGGGTTCGGCGCGATTGACACGGACGGCGTGTTCGGCACGGCGACGCAGAGCGCGCTGCGCCGATTTCAATCGGCGCACGGCCTCGCGCCGGACGGCGCGGCCGGTGCGGCGACGCACCGCGCGCTCTTGCCATATTACACGGGCTTTATTATGCACAGCGTTCGCCCCGGCGACACGCTCACTTCCATTGCGGCGAGATACGGCGCGACCCTCGCCGCCGTGATGACGGCGAATCCGGCTTTTGCCGACGCGGTGCTTATGCCCGGCGCGGCGGTGACCGTGCCGCTGGGGTTCGACGTCGTGCCGACGTCGATTGATTACTCCTCCGCGCTCATCGGGTATTGCGTGCGCGGCCTCGCCGCGCGGTATCCGTTTCTCGTGACGGGCGAAATCGGCAAAAGCGTGATGGGGCGGCCGCTATGGAGCTTGCGGCTGGGCACGGGGTCAAACCGCGTGCTGTACACCGCCGCGCACCACGCAAACGAGTGGATAACCGCGACGGTGCTCTTGCGCTTTGTCGAGCAGCTCGCCCGCGCCAAGGCCGAGGGCGGGTATGTCTTTTCCCGCTCGGCGGAGGAGCTTTTGGAGTATGCGACGCTGTTTCTCGTCCCGGCGGTCGACCCGGACGGGATCGACCTCGTCACCGGGGCGCTGACGGCGGGGGAGTACTACGCCGCCGCGGAGGCCATCGCGCGGCGCTATCCGCAGTTTGCGTTCCCGGCGGGGTGGAAGGCGAACATTCGCGGCGTCGACCTCAATCTGCAATACCCCGCCGGGTGGGACACCGCGCGCGCGAACAAATCCGCGCTCGGCATAGTATCGCCCGCCCCGGCGGATTACGTCGGCGCGGCGCCGCTCGCCGCGCCGGAGAGCCGTGCGCTGTATGATTACACGCTGGCGGTCGACCCCGCGCTGGTGCTGGCGTATCACACGCAGGGCGAGGTGATATACTGGCGGTACGACGGTTACGCCCCGCCGGGGGCGGAGGCGATAGCGCAGGCGTTCGCCGGGGTGTCGGGTTACGCGGCGGCGGACACGCCCGCCGCGTCCGGGTACGCGGGGTACAAGGACTGGGTCATCGGCTCGCTCAACAGACCCGGCTTCACCGTCGAGGCCGGGCGCGGCGTCAACCCGCTCCCCATCGGCCAATTCGACTCGATATATCGCGCCAACCTCGGCATCTTAACGCTGGGGATGATAGTGACGTGACAAGTAAAAGCCGCCACTCGGCCAAGTGACGGCTTTTTGTTTAGCTATTTAGTCTTTACTCTGATTTTATCAGAACTCGGCGTTGCCGGTGGTGCGCGGGTGAAGCTCGACGTCGCGGATGTTGCTGACGCCGGTGAGGTACATCACCATGCGCTCAA
>CAZUSM010000299.1:0-1580 GCA_964623675.1 uncultured Oscillospiraceae bacterium | reverse complement strand
GTGCCGTTGCCGTCGGGATCGCCGCCCTGGATCATGAAGCCGGGGATGACGCGGTGGAAAATAAGGCCGTCATAAAAGCCCTTATTCGCAAGGGAGATGAAGTTGTTGACGGTGTTGGGCGCCAGCTCGGGATAGAGCTCACCGGTCATCACCGCGCCGTTTTCCAGTTCGATCGTGACAATGGGATTGGACATAGTTGGTTTCTCCTTTTTATCGTTTGCCGCCGGAGCGGCATAGTTTACAGGTCGTGTTCGTGCAGATATTGAAGCAAAAGCTGACTGTTTTTCTGGTCAAGCTCAAAACGGGCAAGCGTTTTGCCGTTGTGCCCAAGGAGACGATAGCCGCTGCCGGTGAAGCGCGCCTCCCGAATATCGGCAGGCGAAAAGCGGCGGCATTTGCCGATGCTTGGCTGATAGCACAGCTCCGCCCCATCTACGCGGATCGAACGGCGCGCTACGCCGAGCACATACGCACCGAGCGGCAATACGGCAGTACCCAGCAACGCAAAGAGTGCCGGTTCATCCTCCGTCAGCCAAACGGACAGCACGCCGCATACAGAGAGCAATACCCATACGCTGACAAGCAGAAATACGATACTCACCGTTCGGCACAGAAGCTTGATGCTGTGCGGTTCCTCCACGACGAAGCGGTGCGTTCCGTTCCCGTTCATCGGTAGTTTTTCATCGTGCGGTCGATCTCGCGCTTGGCATCGCGCCGCGCGGCATCCTCGCGCTTGTCGTAATTCTTCTTGCCCTTGCACACGCCAAGCTCCACCTTCACGCGCGCGTCCTTAAAATAGACCGAGAGGGGAATGAGCGCGTAGCCGTCCTGCTTGACGAGGGCAAAGAGCTTGTTGATCTCGCGCTTGTGCAGCAGCAGACGCTTTGGCCGGTCGGGGTCGTGGTTGAAGATGTTGCCCTTTTCGTAGGGCGAGATGTGCATGGAGTGGACGATAGCCTCGCCGTTCTTCACGATGCAGTAGCTGTCCTTGAGGTTGAGCGTGCCCGCGCGGATGGACTTGACCTCGGTGCCCTTGAGCTCGATGCCGGCCTCAAGGCGATCCTCCACAAAATAGTCGTGGTGCGCCTTGCGGTTCTGCGCGGCGATCTTGATGCCTTTTTTTTCTGCCACGGCGCACACTCCTTTCCTTGGGGCTTTGAGGGAAGTATAGCATGATTTTCCATTTCGCACAAGGGCTGTAACGAAAATGTAATGTGATAAAATAGGTGTGGCAATCCGCCGCGCTTTATGCTATACTTATTCTGATAAGTTATGCAGTCGAAAGAGGAACAGCCGATGGAACTTTATGAAGAATTTGTCAGCCGCGAGGAGATCTTCCACGGGCGCATCGTCGATCTGCGCGTGGACACCGTGCGGCTCCCGAACGGGCACCTCACCACGCGCGAGGTGATCGACCACCCCGGCGGCGTGGCGGTCGTTGCGATCGATGAAAATGACAATGTGCTGACCGTGAAGCAGTTTCGCTATGTGTTCGGCAGAGTGCTCGAGGAGATCCCCGCGGGCAAGCTCGAGCGCGGGGAGGACCCGCGCGACGCCGCGCTGCGCGAGCTTGCGGAGGA
>CAZUSM010000298.1:0-1603 GCA_964623675.1 uncultured Oscillospiraceae bacterium | reverse complement strand
CCACCTTTTTCACCCAATACGGGTCGCAGATGAACGAGCGCGCCGAGCCGATGAAATCCTGCACACCGTCTTCAAGCTGCTTTTCGGCTTGGTCGGGCGAACGCATGAAGTTTGCCGCCACGACTGGAATGCTCACAACCTCTTTTATCGCCTTGGCCAAATATGCGCGCCAGCCGGGTTCAAACGAGGTCGGCTCAAGCCAGTAGTTATAAGTGTCATAGCACGCGGAGGAAACGTTTATCGCGTCCACGCCCAGCTCCTCCAGCCGCTTTGCGATTTGCTTGCCCGTCTCCAGGTCATAGCCCTTGCCGCTTTGGCCGATCTCCGCGTACATTTCGTCCACGCTCAAGCGCACCATGAGCGGATAATCCTTGCCGCAGCGTTCTTTAATCCCGGTTACGATTTCTGCGAGGAAGCGGAGTCTGTTTTCAAAGCTGCCGCCGTATTCGTCCGTGCGGCGGTTGGTGTTCGGGGAGAGAAACTGCTGTATGAGATAGCCGTGCGCCGCATGCAGCTCGACGATGTCCACCCCGGCCTTTTTGCAGCGCTCGGCGGCGTCGACGAAGTCGCGCACGAGCTTTTTGACCTCTCGCGTCGTCATTGCGCGCATCGGGCTTGGCACATGATAGCTCCGCTCGACAACCGACGGGGCGTTCACGCGCATGCAAATGTCCTTTTCCTCCATTTTCAGCATCACCGGCACGGCCTTGTAAAGCGGCTTCCACAGCGCGGGCAGCTTCTTCGTTATCGGCAGTATCATCGGCAGCGTGTTCACCACGCTTGCGTAGCCCTGACGCCCGGCGTGGTGCAGCTGTATGCCCAACTTTGCCCCGTGCGCGTGAATGCGCTCGGCAAATTCCCGCATGGGCTCGATGTGATAATCGTGGCTCATGGCAAGCTGCGTGAATGAGCCGGTCGCGTCCATGTCGTTCACGCGGCAAATTCCCGGAATGATAAGCCCCACCCCGCCCTTCGCGCGCTCCTCATAGTATGCCATGAGCCGCTCGGTCGGAATGCCGTTCGGCTGGTTCAGGCTCATCTCGGCCGCAGTCATCACAACGCGGTTTTTCAATTTCAAAGTTCCGATGTTTGACGGTGACAATTGTTTTTCATAGCTCATCTGCATTTCAAATCCTTTCTGATAGATGCAAATTAACTATATAATTCGCCGAAAAACAAGTCAATATTGCCGCAATAAGTTCTCCCTTTGCCACAAATGACAGCACCGCTTTTTGACAACGGAAATGAGATGTGTTGATTTTTTTATGACAAAGTGATATACTGTCCATGAAAATTGGACACGCGTTTGAAAGGCGGAGAAGCATGAGCGGGAAAACTTCAAAATCGAAAGAAAAAATAGCGACAGCCGCAATGGAGCTGTTTTCAAAAAAGGGCTATGATGAGGTCTCGGTCAAGGATATATGCGCCCTGTGCGGCATACCGCGCTCCTCGTTTTATCTTGCGTTTTCCGGCAAGGCGGACATTTTGGCCTATGCCCTTGAAAGCGTGAAGGATAATTTTCAGCAGAGCATGCCGGATTTCATCCGTGCGCAGAATGATTTTGAGCGTATATGGTTTCTCACGGACGCTTATTTGAAAACCG
>CAZUSM010000297.1:0-1604 GCA_964623675.1 uncultured Oscillospiraceae bacterium | reverse complement strand
CCCAGAAGGGCGAGGGCATCACCAACGACGGTATGTTCATCTGCTACGCCCCCGCCGATGACCCGGAAATCGCCATTGCCGTCATCGTCGAGCGAGGCGGCTCGGGTGCAAATACGGCGTTCATCGCCAAAAACATTCTCGACGCTTATTACGTCATCCGCAGTTACAGCGACTCCTCCGAGGAGGAAATGACGCTTCTGCGCTGATAAATCTCGTTTGAAACGCGAAAAATCATTCAATTTTAGTGCAAATTGCTGTTGCAGTTTGCCGCAAGTGTGTTTATAATAATCCGAAAGAGAGATTCGGAATGGGAGGACATATATGAACATTGCTTTGATGGCACATGACAGGAAAAAGGAGCTCATGGTGCAGTTTTGCATCGCCTATTGCGGCATTTTGGCCGAACATTCGCTCTGCGCCACGCATGTCACGGGCAAGCTCGTGTCAGAGTCCACGGGTCTGCCGATAACGCTGTATCTCCACGCCGATCAGGGCGGCGCACAGCAGATCGGCGCGCGCATCTCGTTTAACGAGATTGACCTTGTGCTGTTCTTCTGCGACCCGGCCAACCCCAAGGGCTTTGACGACATCAACAAAATCGAGCGCCTTTGCGACCAGTATCAAATCCCCTTTGCCACCAACGCCGCCACGGCGGAGGTGCTGGTGCAGGGTCTGCGCCGGGGCGACCTCGACTGGCGCAACATCGTCAACCCCGCCACCAAGCGCTGACGCGCCGCGCGCGTCAGCATGACCGCGCCCCACTGCGTCTTTACCCAGCCCCCAAGTCAGGGGGCTGTGCGCCGTTTTTCGATTGATTAGACTGAAAGGAATTTATAATATGGCCAAGGTATCTCCGCGCACACTTTCCGGCTTCATGGAGCTTTTGCCCGCCCAGCAGCAGAAAATGGAGCGCATGAAGGACACTCTCCGCCGCTGCTACGCCTCTTACGGCTTTGCCCCCCTCGACACCCCGGTGATTGAATCGGCCGAGGTGCTGCTGGCCAAGGGCGGCGGCGACACGGAAAAGCAGATTTATCGCTTCAACAAGGGCGACAGCGACCTCGCCTTGCGCTTTGACCTGACCGTGCCGCTGGCCAAGTACGTCGCCGCGCATTACGGCGAGCTGACCTTCCCCTTCCGCCGGTATCAAATCGGCAAGGTGTACCGCGGCGAGCGCGCCCAGCGCGGGCGCTTTCGCGAGTTTTATCAGGCCGACATCGACATCATCGGCGACGGCAAGCTCGACATCATCAACGAGGCCGAAATCCCCGCCATTATATATGACACCTTCACCGCCCTCGGCCTGAAAAAGTTCAAAATCCGCGTCAACAACCGCAAGCTGTTAAACGGCTTTTACGCCATGAACGGCATGAGCGAGCGCGCCGGCGACATCATGCGCACCGTCGATAAGCTCGACAAAATCGGCGCGGAAAAGGTCAAGCAGCTTCTCATCGACGAGGTGAAAATGCTGCCCTGCAAGGCGGAAAACGTGCTCGACTTCATGGCAATCAAGGGCACGAATGCCGAGGTCATCGAGTCGCTTGAGCGTTATCGCGGCATGGACGAAACCTTTGACACCGGCCTTGACGAGCTTATAACCGTCA
>CAZUSM010000296.1:0-1617 GCA_964623675.1 uncultured Oscillospiraceae bacterium | reverse complement strand
GCGCAGAATGATTTTGAGCGTATATGGTTTCTCACGGACGCTTATTTGAAAACCGCCGTCAACTTCGGCGCGGATATATCCAAGCAGTATTTCATCCTTGAGCTTAAAGGGACGGGTGGCCTTTTCACCCTTTTGGAGTCCTTCAACGATTGGCTCATTCAGCTCGCGTCCAACTGCCAAAAGCAGGGCATTGTCCGCAACAAAACCGACCCGGCGCTGCTCGTGCCCATGCAGCTTAGCATCGCCAAGTCACATCTTTTCGACTGGGTGTGCTCAAACGGCGCGTTCCCTCTCCGCGAGACAGTCAGAAACAGCTTGGAGATTTTCCTCGATGTTTCGCCGGAATACAGAGCCTGACACCGCGGCATCGCTCATAAAGAAAAATCTCCGCAGGTTTGCGTTTGCAAACCTGCGGAGACTTGTTATTTTCGCTTATGGCTTTTCGCTCGGCGTCGTCAATCCGCCGCGCGCATGGAGAGATAGGCGTTTATGAACCCGTCGAGATCGCCGTTCATGACGTTGTCGATGTTGCCGTTTTCAAACTCCGTGCGGTGGTCTTTCACGAGCTGATAGGGCATGAACACGTAAGAGCGGATTTGGCTGCCCCACTCGATTTTCATCTGCACGCCCTTGATGTCGCTGATTTTTTCAAGGTGCTTGCGCTCTTTGATTTCGGCCAGACGCGCGCGCAGCATGTTTTTGCAGTTTTCGAGGTTTTGGAAGTGGCTTCGCTCGACCTGGCTGGACACCACGATTCCCGTGGGCAGGTGCGTCAAGCGCACTGCGGAGGAGGTCTTGTTGACCTTTTGCCCGCCCGCGCCGGATGAGCGGTAAACGTCCATCTTTATGTCCTCGTCGCGCAGCTCAATCTCGTTGTTGTCGGCGATTTCCGGCATGACCTCAATTGCGGCGAATGACGTGTGCCGCCGCCCGGCGGCATCGAACGGGGACACGCGCACAAGCCGGTGTATCCCGTGCTCGCTCTTGAGAAAGCCATAGGCGTTCTCACCCTCTATCATGATGGTCGCGCTTTTCAGCCCGGCCTCGTCGCCGTCGAGATAGTCCATCACCTTCACCTTGTACCCGTGGCGGTCTGCCCACATGTTGTACATGCGGTAAAGCATGCTCGCCCAGTCCTGCGCCTCTGTGCCGCCTGCACCGGCGTGGAAGGTGATGATGGCGTTGTTCGCGTCATATTCGCCCGTCAGGAGTGTGCCGAGGCGCGTGGCCTCCACGTTTTCGCTGAATTTCGCAAACTCGCTTTTCAGCTCGTCGAGCATCGAATCGTCGTTTTCCTCGATGGCCATTTCGCACATGGTGTACATGTCGTCCCACGCCTGACACAGCTTGGCGTAATTTTCGACCTTGCCCTTGAGCACCTTCAGCCGCTTTTGAACCCTTTGCGAGTTCTCCACGTCGTTCCAAAAGCCGTCGCGCTCGCTGGCGGCCTCAAGCTCTTCTATTTCCTTTTGCGCCGGTTCAAGCTTCAGCGCCTCGCGCAAGACCTCCAGCGTGGGCTTGGCTGCGTTCAGCTTCACCTTATATTCGTCAAATTCCAGCATGTTTTTTGTCACAACCTTCGTTTTATTCTCGTCAAAAAGCTATTATATACAAAAA
>CAZUSM010000295.1:0-1647 GCA_964623675.1 uncultured Oscillospiraceae bacterium | reverse complement strand
TGGTAGGAAAGATGATCTCGCGCGATGAAGTGCGCAGTGCGATTGAGGACAAGCTTTGCGCGCATTTCGGTGTGACCGGCCACGACGCCACTGACGAACAGATATTTCAGGCCACCGCCATCGTCATCCGCGAGATAATGAGCCGACTCTTGGCGGCGAAAGATCCCAAGCATGCCGAAAAAGAAGTGCACTACATGTCCATGGAGTTTCTCATGGGGCGCAGTCTCATGAAAAACGCCTTCAACCTCGGCATATCCGAGGCCGTGGAGGGTGCTTTGGCCGATATGGGGCGCAACGCCTCCGATATCTTTGAGGCCGAGCCCGACGCTGGGCTGGGCAACGGCGGCCTTGGCCGTCTCGCCGCATGCTATATGGACAGCATGTCCACCCTCGGCATGGAGGCCACCGGCTATTCGATATGCTATGAGCTGGGCATATTCCGCCAGCATCTCACCGGCGGCAAGCAGACCGAAAGCGCCGACAACTGGCGCAGTGCAGCCGAAAGCTGGCTCGTGCCGCGCTATGAGGACGCCGTTGAGGTTCGCTTCGGCGGTCAGGTCTCGCCCCGATGGGACAATTTCGGCCACTACACCGCCGAGTACACCGGCTATACCGCCGTCATCGCCGTGCCGCGCGACATGCTCATCGCGGGCTACGGCGGCAACGAGATAAACACCCTCCGCCTTTGGGACGCGAAAAGCCCCAACTCGCTGGATATGTACCTTTTCTCCGAGGGCGAGTATGTCAAGAGCATGGAGCAGCGCACCATGGCCGAGGTCATCACCAAGGTGCTCTATCCCGCCGATGAACACACCGAGGGCAAGCTCCTGCGTCTCAAGCAGCAGTATTTCTTCGTCTCCGCCACCGCGCAGGACATCGTGCGCAAGCACATGAAAAAGTGGGGCGACATCAAGTCCTTCCCCGCGCACCACACCATTCAAATCAACGACACCCACCCCACCCTCATCATTCCCGAGCTCATGCGCATTTTCATGGACGAGTTCGGCATGGGCTGGGACGAGGCTTGGGAGCTGGTCAAAAACTCCGTGGCCTACACCAACCACACCGTCATGAGCGAGGCGCTTGAGCGCTGGCCGCAGGATCTTGTCCAGCAGCTTCTCCCGCGCCTGTGGGAGATTATGTGCGAAATCAACCGCCGCTGGTGTGATTTCCTCATCGCCAACTTCGGTCAGGGCGAGCGCGTCGGCCGCAACCTCATCATTCGCGACGGTCAGGTGCACATGGCCAACATGTGCCTCGCCGCGTGCTATCGCGTCAACGGCGTGTCCAAGCTCCATGGCGACATCTTGAAGCGCGACCTTTTCAAAGACGTCTGCTCCATCCGCCCCGAACGCTTCACCCACGTCACCAACGGCATTGACCACCGCCGCTGGCTCAGTCAGATTAACCCCGGCCTCAATCAACTCGTCTGCGAGCTTTTGGGCTCGGACAATTACCTCACCCACCCCGAAGAGCTTGAAAATCTCATGCGCTTTGCCACCGATTCCGCCGTGCAAGAGCGCGTCAACGCCATCAAGCGCGACAATAAGCTCCGCTTTGCCGAGTTTGCCCGCCGCAATGACGGCTTCAATCTCGACGTTGACTCCGTCATGGACGTTCAGATAAAGCGCCTGCACGAGTATAAGC
>CAZUSM010000294.1:0-1650 GCA_964623675.1 uncultured Oscillospiraceae bacterium | reverse complement strand
AACGCAGCCCACAAGAAGTCCGCGATGGCTCACAAGCTCAACGAGATGGCCTAAGCCGCTCAAGGGCGTTTAATCAGGAACGTACAGGGAGAAGCCAATGGCTTCTCCCTTTGCGCACCCATGGGCAAAAATAATGCCGCGCACTTGACAAAGCGCCCGGCGTGAGTATATAATGTAAATGCAAAAAGGTGCTGTCGATAGACGGCTAGTCCCTTAAAAATTCAGAGAAGATAATCGCCGAACTTTGTCAGGGAGCGGCGATTACTTCTTTTTGTAGTAAATCTGCAAAAACAGATTACACATCCCAATGAGGACGAGGCAAAGTTGCAAAACTTCGTTCGTATCCATGAGGCATTCCCCCAATTAAGTAATCGGGGGCAAGAAGTTGCCCCCGTCGATTGCAAAAGACAAACTGCGAGGGACTAAACGCCTACCGTTATTGACAGCACCCCGGCACAATAAAGTGCCTGAAGACAGAATAGCACAGCATTTGACAAAATGCAATAAGCAATTGCTTTTGGCACTTGACAATTGCCTGCGCTGACTGTACATTTAATAACAGAGCCGACATGGTTCGGCTCTGTTATTTTTCTTGACTTTTATGACGGGAGCGCGACATGAAAAAGAATCTCATGCTGATAGTCAACCCCGCGGCGGGGCGCGGCGGATACAAGCAGGGCTTTAGCGACGCACTCAAGGTGCTCGACGACGGCGGCATGCGCACGACGCTGTTTTTCACCTCCGGCGCGCGCGAGGCCACGGAGTTTGCGCGCGATTACGCCGCGAAGTTCGACGCCGTGGCCTGCATCGGCGGCGACGGGACGCTCAGCGAGGTCATCGCGGGGCTGATGGCGCTGCCGAAGGAGTGCCGCCCGCCGCTCGGCTATATCCCCATGGGCACGGCCAACGACGTGGCCACCACGCTCGCCCTGCCGAAGAACGACACCGTCGGCGCGGCGCGCCGAATCATCGGCGGCACGCCCCACCCCTACGACGTGGGCGGCTTCGGCGCGGACAAGTATTTTGCGTACATCGCCGCGTTCGGCGCGTTCACCGAGGTCAGCTATGCCACTCCGCAGGACATGAAAAAGCGCCTCGGCCACCTGGCCTACGTGCTGTCCGGCGCGGCGGCGCTTGGGCGGATTGAAACGTACAACACGCGCGTGGAGTACGACGGCGGCGTGTTCGAGGGGCGGCTGGTTTACGGCAGCATGTCAAACTCCACCTCCGTCGCGGGCATCGTCAAGCTGCGCGAGGAGATGGTCGGCCTCGGCGACGGAATGAGCGAGCTGGTGCTCGTCAAAGACCCCGGCAGCCTCGAAAGCCTCGGCGCACTGGCCGCGAGCGTGCTCAGCCAGCGCTTTGACAGCGACAAGCTCATCATCGTGCACACCAAGCGCGCCCGCTTCACCTTTGAAAACGACGTCGCCTGGACGCGCGACGGCGAGGCCGGCGGCGCTTACCGCGACATCGAGCTGAAAAACTACGCCGCACCGATTGAGTTTATATTTTGAGAATATATATAATAGTAGGGATTATATTTTAACGGAGAGAAAGCAAGTTTCGGTTGAAAATCGGGCGAAGTGTGTATATAATATAGTACTAGCTTTTGATAAAAAGAGGTTAAGCTTATGAAACGTCAAAAAATAT
>CAZUSM010000293.1:0-1688 GCA_964623675.1 uncultured Oscillospiraceae bacterium | reverse complement strand
AGGTCACCTTCGACATCGACGCCAACGGCATCGTCAACGTCTCGGCCAAGGATCTCGGCACGGGCAAGGAGCAGCACATCACCATCACCGCCTCCTCCAACATGTCCAAGGAAGACATCGACAAGGCCGTCAAAGAGGCCGAGATGTACGCCGCCGAGGATGCCAAGCGCAAGGAAGAGGTTGACGTGCGCAACCAGGGCGACCAGATGGTGTATCAGACCGAAAAGACCCTCGCCGAAATGGGCGACAAGCTGGACGCTGCCGACAAGAGCGAGGTCGAGGCCAAGCTCGCCTCCCTCAAGTCCGCCCTCACCGGCACCGACACCGCCGCCATCAAGGCCGCGACCGAAGAGCTGACTCAGGCGTTCTACAAGGTGTCCGAAAAGATGTATCAGGCCGCAGGCGGCGCACAGGGCGCGGGCTTTGACCCGACTCAGGCCGGCGCACAGGGTGCTCAGGGCGGTCAAGACTACTACGACGCCGATTACACCGTCGTTGACGACGATAACAACCAGCAGTAATTTCCCCCCTTGCAACCCGATTTTAGTTTCCATACATTGAGGCGAGGAGCTTTCCCCGCCTCAATGGCGCGTATTAAATGCGTGACAATATGGCGCGTATATGCGCGAGAACGGAGTATGTATGGCAGAAAAACGTGATTATTATGAGGTGCTGGGCGTCAACAAGGACGCGAGCGCCGATGAGATAAAAAAGGCGTACAGAAAGGCCGCGAAGGAAAGCCACCCCGACCTGCACCCCGGCGACAAGGCCTGTGAGGAGAAGTTCAAAGAGGTCAACGAGGCGTATGAGGTGCTGTCCGACGAGGACAAGCGCAAGAAGTATGACCAGTTCGGCCACGCGGCGTTCGACCCCAACGCGGGCTACGGCGCGGGCGGGTTCGGCGGCTTCGGCGATTTCGGCGACCTCGGCGATATTTTCGGCAGCTTCGGGGATATCTTCGGCTTCGGCGGCGGCCAGCGCGCCAACCCCAACGCCCCCCGCAAGGGCGACAATGTCCGCGCCAGCGTGAGCGTCAGCTTTGAAGAGGCGGCGTTCGGCTGCGAAAAGGAAGTCACCGTCGCGCGCGTGGAAAGCTGCCCGGATTGCTCCGGGTCGGGCTGTCAGCCGGGCACAACGCCGGAGGTCTGCCCCGACTGCAAGGGCACGGGCTCTGTCCGCACCACCCAGCGCACCCCGTTCGGCATGGTGCAGTCCACGGGCGCGTGCACGAAGTGCCGCGGCACGGGCAAAATCATCCACCAGCCGTGCAAAACCTGCAAGGGCATGGGCGCGATTCGCCGCCAGCACAAGGTCAAGGTGAATATCCCCGCCGGCATAGACGACGGGCAGGCCATCTCCCAGCGCGGCATGGGCAATGTCGGCGCAAACGGCGGCCCGGCGGGCGATCTGCTGGTGAGCGTGATTGTGCGGCCTCACGCCCGCTTCGAGCGCGACGGCAACTCCGTCATCCTTGAACAGCCCATCAGCTTTGCCCAGGCCACGCTCGGCGCGGAGATTGAGGTGCTGACCCTCGACGGCAAGGTGAAAATGAACATACCCGAAGGCACTCAGCCCGGCGCGACCTTCCGCCTGCGCGGCAAGGGCATTCCGTATCTGCGCGGCTCAGGCCGCGGCGACCAGTTCGTCACCGTGACCATCGCCGTGCCGAAGAATCTGACCGGGGCGCA
>CAZUSM010000292.1:0-1784 GCA_964623675.1 uncultured Oscillospiraceae bacterium | reverse complement strand
TCCTTATTGGGAGAACGCCTCTCGCGGCGCGGAGGATCGCGCCGCCCTGCTGCTCATTCTCGGCGCGGCGCTGCTCGCCGTGCCCGTGCTCACGGCACTCATCGCCCTTGTGCACTACGCCATAATCGGCAAGCAGACCCTCGAAGACACCCTCATCCCCCGCTGGAAAGAGACCGCCGAAGAAGCCCTCCGCCTCCGCGCCCGCCGCCGTTGGGAGAAAAAACACGGATATGTGGGCAAGCACGAGAAGCGGGAGTAAAAAACGTTAATAATTGCACATCACCCAATATGCAAAGCCCCCGGACGCGTCCGGGGGCTTTGCTCAGTCTGTCAAAAAAATTACGCTAAAAGAAAAACGAGAGAGCAGCGGGGGAGCTTGAGGGGGCAAGGCCCGCCTCAAATTGGATAAACCGCCGCCGAAAAGCCTTGATATTCAAGGCTTTTCGGGCGAAGCAGCATTTTGATTTATTCAAAATGCTCGGCGGATTGAGCTTGTACCAACCTATTATCTCACAACGCTTCAAAGTGATATCTCGGCTTGCCGAGGCTGATTTTGCCGTATTCTATGGCCTCGGCGGGGCAGTAGCATATACATGCCATGCAGTGGGTGCAGCCGTCGCCCCACACGGGGCGGCCGGATTGCAGCGTGACGCTGTTTGTCGGGCACAGCTTTTCGCACTTGCCGCAGGAGACGCATTTGTCGCTGACGGTGAACGCCTTCGCGCCGACGCAGAACTTATAAAATACCGGGTTCACCGGGCCGCTTTTCATGCGGTCGGCGAGAGTGAGCGGCGCGGCGGGCAGGGGAGTGCCCTCGGCGATGTGCCCGGCGGCGCGGTCAATGTGCGCCTCGGCGGCGGCGACGATGGAGCGCGCCTCGTCGCGCTCCGGCGCGTCGAACATGGCGATGTAATTCTCCGGCATGATGATTTGCGCCGTGCCCATGTAGTCAAGCCCAAGCTCGGCGCAGAGCGCGCGGTTATACTTCCCCGCGTTGCCGATTTCGCTGCCGCAGGTCATCACGAACCACGCCCTTTTCGCCCCGACAAGCTCCGCGCGGCTCAGCCATGCGCGCACAAGGCGCGGCAAGCGCCACGCGTAAGTCGGCGTGACGACGACAAGCCGCTCGCCCGTCTCCACGGGCGACACGTCCCCCGCCTTTATCCGCTCGTTCAGGCTGACGGTCTCGTCGCCCAGCCGCTCGGCCAAACGCCGCGCAACGTAGCGGCTGTTGCCCGTGCCGGAATAGTAAAGTATCATGTTCAATCCTCCGATTTATACTGCGCCGCCGTGGGGCTTGCGTCCCACGGCGACGGCTGTTGTTATTATGTTCGTTTGTGTGGTTTATCACACATTGCCCTGCGCGAGCATCGCGTCTGCGACCTTGAGGAAGCCCGCGACGTTTGCGCCGACCATGAGGTCACCCGGCTTGCCGCACTCGACGGAGGCGTCATAGCAGGCCTTGTAGATGTTCTTCATGATGCCGTGCAGCTTTTCGTCCACTTCCTCGAAGCTCCAGGACATGCGAATGGAGTTTTGGCTCATCTCCAAGCCGGAGGTGGCCACGCCGCCGGCGTTGGACGCCTTGCCGGGGGAGTAGAGCAGGCCGTTGCTCTTGACAATCTCGATCGCCTCCGGCGTGAGCGGCATGTTCGCGCCCTCGAACACCGCCATGCAGCCATTGTCAACCAGCGCTTGAGCACCTGCGGCGTCCATCTCGTTCTGAGATGCGCAGGGGTGCGCAATGTCGCACTTGACGTTCCAAATGTTCTTGCAGCCCTCGT
>CAZUSM010000291.1:0-1794 GCA_964623675.1 uncultured Oscillospiraceae bacterium | reverse complement strand
ACAGCGCGCGGTTATATGTCCCCGCGTTGCCGATTTCGCTGCCGCAGCTCATCACGAACCACGCGCGTTTCGCCCCGACAAGCTCCGAGCGGCGCAGCCACGCGCCCACGAGGCGCGGCAGCCTCCATGCATAAGTCGGCGTGACGATGATAAGTCGCTCGCCCGTCTCCACGGGCGACGAGTCACCCGCCTTTATCCGTTCGTTCAGGCTCATCGCCTCGTCGCCGAGCCTCTCGGCCAAGCGCAGCGCGACATAGCGGCTGTTGCCCGTGCCGGAATAGTAAAGTATCATACCGAAACCTCCGATTTATACTGCGTCGCCGCGGGGCTTGCGCCCCACGGCGACGTTGCTGTTATTCTTATTCGCTTATTATATCACACATTGCCCTGTGCGAGCATGGCATCCGCGACCTTCAAAAAGCCCGCGACGTTCGCGCCGACCATGAGGTCACCCGGCTTGCCGCACTCGACGGATGCGTCGTAGCAGGCCTTATAGATGTTCTTCATTATGCCGTGCAGCTTTTCGTCCACTTCCTCGAAGCTCCAGGACATGCGGATGGAGTTCTGGCTCATCTCGAGGCCGGACGTTGCCACGCCGCCGGCGTTGGATGCCTTGCCGGGGGAGTAGAGGAGACCGTTGTTCTTCACAATCTCAATCGCCTCCGGCGTGAGCGGCATGTTCGCGCCCTCGAACACCGCCATGCAGCCGTTGTCCACCAATGCCTGAGCACCGGCTGCGTCCATCTCGTTCTGGGAAGCGCAGGGGTGCGCAATGTCGCACTTGACGTTCCAAATGTTCTTGCAGCCCTCGTGATACTCGCTGCCGGGCACTTCGTCGGCGTACACGGAAATGCGCGCGCGGCGCTTCTGCTTGATGTCAAAGAGCACGTCGAGGTTGATGCCGTTGGGGTCATAGACATAGCCCTGGCTGTCGCTCATGGCGACGACCTTGCCGCCGAGGGTGTTGACCTTCTGCGCGCAGTACTGCGCCACGTTGCCCGACCCGGACACGACGACCGTCTTGCCCTCATAGCTCGTGTTCTTCAGGTGCTTGAGTGCCTCTGCGGAGAAGTAGCACACGCCGAAGCCCGTGGCCTGCGTTCTTGCGAGCGAGCCGCCGAACGGAATGCCCTTGCCGGTGATGGTCGCGCCCTCAAAGCGGTCGACAATGCGCTTGTACTGGCCGAACATGTAGCCGACCTCGCGCGCGCCGACGCCGATGTCACCGGCGGGGACGTCCGTGAACTGGCCGATGTGGCGGTAAAGCTCGGTCATAAAGCTCTGGCAGAAGCGCATGACCTCGCCGTCAGATTTGCCCTTGGGGTCGAAGTCCGAGCCGCCCTTGCCGCCGCCCATGGGTAGCGTGGTGAGCGAGTTTTTGAGAATCTGCTCGAAGCCGAGGAACTTCATGATGGAGAGGTTCACGCTGGGGTGGAAGCGCAGACCGCCCTTATACGGGCCGATTGCGGAGTTATACTGCACGCGGAAGCCGCGGTTGACGCGCGTCACGCCGTTGTCGTCCACCCAAGGGACGCGGAACTCGATCACGCGCTCAGGCTCGACAAAGCGCTCGATAATTCCGTTTTTCTCCCACTCCGGGTGTTTATCCACAACCAGCTCCAGAGATTCAAAAACCTCGCGCACGGCCTGCAAAAACTCCGGCTCGTGAGCGTCGCGGCGCTCGACCTCGGCATATACGCGCTTTAAGTATTCATTGTTCAGCATGTGCTGACCTCCTGATTATATAGTTTTCGGGAAATTATCCATTTTGACTGCGCATATTATACAAGAAAT
>CAZUSM010000290.1:0-1801 GCA_964623675.1 uncultured Oscillospiraceae bacterium | reverse complement strand
ACCACGGTATTTTATCGCCCTGAAGCGGAAAAGCTTCAGGGCTTTTCCATACTCTCAATCGAAAAGGAGCGGAAAAATGAAAGAGCTACCCAAAGTGTACGAACCCAAAGCGGTCGAAAAGAAAATTTACGACATGTGGATGGACGGCGGATACTTCAAGGGCGTCATCGACCCGGACAAAAAGCCGTTTTCCATCGTCATGCCTCCCCCCAACGTCACCGGCCAGCTCCACATGGGGCACGCCATGGACTCCACCCTGCAGGATATCCTCACGCGCTATAAGCGCATGCAGGGGTACTCTGCGCTGTGGCTGCCCGGCGTTGACCACGCCGGCATTGCCACGCAGATCAAGGTCGAAGAGGTTTTGCGCAAGACCGAGGGCAAAACCCGCTATGACCTCGGGCGCGACAAGTTCCTTGAGCGCGTCTGGGCGTGGAAAGAGCAGTACGGCGACAGAATCGTCGAGCAGCAAAAAAGCATGGGCGTCAGCTGTGACTGGGATCGCAGCCGCTTCACCATGGACGAGGTCTGCGCCAAATCCGTGCGCGAAACCTTCTGCGAGCTTTATGACAAGGGTCTCATCTACAAGGGCCGCCGCATGATCAACTGGTGCCCCAACTGCCGCACGGCGCTCTCCGACGCCGAGGTCGAGTATAAAGACATCCCCGGCAGCTTTTGGCACATCCGTTACCCCATCGAAAACTCCGATGAGGAGTTCATCATCGCCACCACCCGCCCCGAAACCATGCTCGGCGACAGCGGCGTGGCCGTCAACCCCGCCGATGAAAAATACACCCACCTCGTCGGCAAAAACGCCATTCTCCCCCTCGTCGGCCGCAAGCTGCCCATCGTCGCGGATGATTACGTTGAGCTCGGCTTCGGCACGGGCGCGGTCAAAATGACCCCCTGCCATGACCCCAACGACTTCGAGGTCGGCTTGCGCCACAATTTGCAGCAGATTCAGTGCATCGACGAAGACGGCAAGATCATCAACGGCGGCAAGTATGACGGCATGGATCGCTACGAGGCGCGCAAGGCCATCGTCGCCGACTTGGACGAGCAGGGCTACCTCGTCAAAACCGAGCCGTACAGCCACAATGTCGGCTGCTGCTATCGCTGCGGCAAGGCCGTTGAGCCGATGCTCTCCCCGCAGTGGTTTGTCAAGATGGCGCCTCTTGCCGAAAAGGCCATCGAGGTCGTCAAGGACGGGCGCATCAAGTTCGTGCCCGAACGCTTCACCAAGACCTATCTCAACTGGATGGAAAATGTGCACGACTGGTGCATCTCCCGCCAGCTTTGGTGGGGGCATCAAATCCCCGCGTGGTACTGCGCCGACTGCGGCCACATCACCGTCTCCCGCGAAGACCCCACCGAGTGCGAGCATTGCCACAGCAAGAGCATAACGCGCGATGAAGACGTCTTGGACACTTGGTTCAGCTCTGCCCTTTGGCCGTTCTCCACCATGGGCTGGCCTGAAAAAACCGCCGAGCTTGATTATTGGTATCCCACCTCCGTCATGGTCACGGGGTATGACATCATCTTCTTCTGGGTCGCGCGCATGATTTTCTCCGCCATGGAGCAGATGGACAAAGAGCCGTTTGAAACCGTGTTCATCCACGGCCTTGTCCGCGACAGTCAGGGGCGCAAGATGTCCAAGTCCCTCGGCAACGGCATCGACCCGCTTGAAATCATCGACAAATACGGCGCCGACGCCCTGCGCTTCAACCTCATCACCGGCAACTCCCCCGGCAACTACATTCTCTTTTATGTCGAAATTTGCGAGGCAATGCGCAACTTCTGC
>CAZUSM010000289.1:0-1801 GCA_964623675.1 uncultured Oscillospiraceae bacterium | reverse complement strand
TTTTCACCACGGCGTCCTCGGCGTTTCGGTTGGATTCATTGGTGTTGTAGTTCCACGTCACATACGCTTCAATCGCGTGTGTCAGCGCGTCGATGCCGGTGGTCGCGGTGACAAACGGCGGCATCCCGACGGTCAGCTCCGGGTCAAGCACGGCGTAAAGCGGCGTGATGGAAAAGTCCATAATGGCGTATTTGTGGTGCTCCGCGTGGTTTGAAACCACCGCGCCCATCGTGGCCTCGCTGCCCGTGCCCGCAGTCGTGGGCACGCACACTATCGGCGGCACTTTCGCCAGCACGTGCAAAAGACCGGCCATTTTGTCAATCGGGGTGTGGGGCTTTGCAACGCGCGCGGCAGCGGCCTTTGCCGCGTCCATGGGCGAGCCGCCGCCGATGCCGATGAAGCCGTCGCACTTTTCGGCAAGATACAGCGCGCGTATTTTTTCCACGGTTTCCACGGAGGGATTGGCCTCGACCTCACTGAAGTGCGCGGCGTATATTCCGTTGGCTTCCAGATTGGCCTTGATGCCCGGCACGACTGTGCGCCCCACGGTCGCCCCGGATACTATGAGCACGCGCTTCACGTTCACTTCCCGCAGTATTTCCGGAATCTTTTCCGCACTGCCTTTTCCGTATATGACCTTCGGCTCTCTGGTGAGTATGGGCAGCGCTTTCAAGCCCGCGCTCATTATCACGTTGCCCGTGCGATAAAACGCCTTCATCGCGCCGTTTTTCTTTTCGCCTTTATTTGAATTTGACATTGTTCATCCTCCTGTATGCTTTCAATGAATTGCGACGGCGGTGTCGTATGCGCTGTGCACCGCGTGGGCGATAGTTCCGCTTGATGTGGCGTCGCCCACCGCGTACACGTTCATGCCCGCGTCCTTCAGCTGCTTGTAAAGCTCGTTCACCGGGCGCACGCCCATTGACAAAACGACCTCATCCGCCTCAATTTGGCTCAACTCCTTGGTTCGGACATCCTCCAGCACAATGTGATCGCTTTCTATTTTCATCAGGCGCTTTCCGGTGACAAATTCCGTGCCGAACGGCTCAATCCGGCTCAGCTCGTCATCCTTGAGCTGGAACCATGTTCCGGGCGCAATTTCCTTTGCCATTTCCACAACCGTCACCTTGCAGCCGCTTGCGTTGAGAAATTCAGTGGTTTCAAGGCCGGTCATGCCGCTGCCGACGACAACGACCCTTTTCCCGCTTATCACCTTGCGCCCCATGATTATGTCCGGTGCGGTGCAAACGTTCGGCAGGTCAGTGCCGCCGATTGAGCGGGGGACGACCGCCGTGCCGCCCGTGGCGACAATCACGGCGTAGGGCTTGAGCGCGGCGATGGCCTCCGCCGTGGCCTCGCTGTTGAGCTTCACCTCGACGCCGAGCTTGTTCACGCTCGCCATGAGATCCTCCACGCACCAATAGAGCTTCCCCTTGAGATGGCAGCTTGACGCGGTTATCACTTGGCCGCCGGCCTTTTCGCCCTTTTCCAAAACCGTCACCTTGAAGCCGCGCTTGGCCAGCGTTTCGGCGGCTTTCAGCCCGGCAGGGCCTGCGCCCACTACCACTACAGCGCGTCCCGCGCCGTCTTGGGTGAGCACGTTTTCCGCTTCGTGCCCCACTTCGGGGTTGAGCGCGCATTCGCCGGGCAGCCCCGCGCCGATGTTGACGCCCGCGTTCTCCGTGAAGGACTCAATGCAGTGCAGACAGCCGATGCACCGGCGTATCTCGTCTGCGCGCCCTTCCTCCACCTTTTTCACCCAATACGGGTCGCAGATGAACGAGCGCGCCGAGCCGATGAA
>CAZUSM010000288.1:0-1805 GCA_964623675.1 uncultured Oscillospiraceae bacterium | reverse complement strand
GCGCAGAGTGTCGGCAAACTTTTCATAGCGCGCCACGGCGGCGTCGCATGCCGCCTCATCCTTGCCGCGGCTGAGAATGTAAATCTTGATTTTCGGCTCAGTGCCGGAGGGGCGGATGATGAAGCTGCACCCATCGGCAAGTTCGAAGTAGAGCACGTTCGAGCCGACAATCGGGGTCTTGTCGACCTTGCCGAGACCCGCGACCCATATACTGCCGTCGGCATAGTCTCTCAGGCGGATGACCTCTTCCCCCGCGATTTCCGTGGGCGGCTCGGAGCGCAGAGACGCCATGAGCGCTTGCATCTTCTGCAAGCCGTCAAGCCCCGGCATGACGAGGTTTATCGTCTTTTCCTTGAACCAGCCGTATTTTTCATAAAGCGCGTTTATCGCGTCGAGCAGGGTCATGCTCTTTTTGTGATAAAACGCGGCCATCTCCGCCACGAGCATTGCCGCCGTCACGGCGTCCTTGTCGCGGACGTAATCCCCGCACATGTAGCCGTAGCTTTCTTCAAACGCGAAGATGTATTTATAGCTGCCGGCGGCTGTCCACTCGGCGATGCGCTCGGCCATGAACTTGAAGCCGGTGAAGGTGTCTTCATAGTGTACGCCGTTTGCCTCGGCCACGGCGCGCACCATCGCCGTGGTGACGATGCTGGCAACAGCGCCGGGGTTTTCGGGCATGGTGCCGGTGGCGTTGCGGGCAGTGATGATGTAATCAAGCAGCAAAACGCCGAGCTGGTTGCCGGTGATGGTGACATATTCGCCATCTGCATTGCGCACCATCGTGCCGATGCGGTCAGAGTCGGGGTCAGTGCCGATGATGAGGTTGCTGTTGACCTTTTTGGCAAGCTCCACCGCGAGATAGAAGCCTTCGGGGTTCTCCGGGTTCGGACTTTCAACAGTGGGGAAATTGCCGTCAATCACCATCTGTTCAGGCACGGGATAAAGGTGCTTTATGCCAAGGCGCTTGAGCGCCTCCGGCACGAGCTTGTACCCACAGCCGTGGAACGGCGTATACACAATGCGCAAGTCATCCGCAACCTCAGCGACGAGGTCGGGGTTGACGGCCTGCGCGAGAACGCGCTGCAAGAACGCTTCGTCGGTCTCGGCGGAGAGGATTTCAATCTTGCCCTCGCTGACGGCGGCGTCGAAATCGCAGGTCTTGAAGCCGGTGAAAACGTCAATGGCCTCCATCTGCTTTGCAATGGCCTCGGCCTTTTGCGGGGGCAGCTGCGCGCCGTCAGACCAGTAGACCTTATAGCCGTTATACTCCTTGGGGTTGTGGCTGGCCGTGATGTTCAATCCGGCGGTCGTGCCGTAATGCAGCACGGCGAAGCTCAGCTCCGGCGTGGGGCGGAGAGCGTCGAAAAAGCGGACGTGAATGCCGTTTGCGGCCATGACGCTGGCGGCCTCCTTGGCAAACTCCTCGCCGTTGAGGCGGCAGTCATGCGCAATGGCGATGCCCTTGTCCATGGCGTCCTTACCCTCGGAGACGATGACGTTGGCAAAGGCCTGAGTGGCGTGGCGGATGATATGTATGTTCATGTTGTGCAGGCCGAGCTTCATCGTGCCGCGCAGACCCGCCGTGCCGAATTCAAGGGGGGCAAAAAAGCGGTTTTCGATTTCCTTTTCGTCGTCGCGAATCGCGTCAAGCTCCGCCCACTCCTGTTCGCTGAGCGCGGGGCTGTCGAGCCAATGCTCGTACTCTTCTTTATAATTCCTCATTGTTTTCCTCCTTGCATAATTCGATTGCGTCCTCCAAAAGGCTTTCGGGGACATATATATCCGTTCCCTGTCCGCTCATG
>CAZUSM010000287.1:0-1837 GCA_964623675.1 uncultured Oscillospiraceae bacterium | reverse complement strand
TATGGGATTATAACACGCTTATCGCGAATATTCAAGCCTATATGGCGCAAAAGGGCGAGTGGAGGCCGAGGGAGGAAAACGCCTTCGCCCCCGCGCTGTGCAACCGCATTGACCGCAACACCGGCGGCATCGTGATTGCGGCGAAAAACGCCGAGGCTCTGCGCATTTTGAACGACAAAATCCGCGACCGCGAGATTGAAAAATACTATCTTTGCGCCGTTTCCGGCAAGCCGCGCCCCGCCGAGGGTCGGCTGGAGAATTATCTTTTCAAGGACGCGGCGAAAAATCAGGTTTACATCAAGTCAAAGCCCGAACCGGGCGCAAAAACCGCGATAACCGAGTATAAGACGCTGGCAACCAAGGGGCGGCTGTCGCTGGTGGAGTGTCATCTGCTGACGGGGCGGACGCACCAAATCCGCGCGCAGATGGCGCATGCGGGCTGGCCACTGCTCGGCGACGGAAAGTATGGGCGCGAAAGCTTCAACCGCGATTTCGGCGAGAAGGGTCAGGCGCTGTATTCTTACAAGCTGATGTTCTCTTTCCCGACCGACGCGGGGGCGCTGAACTATCTGCGTGGGCGGGAATTCGCCGTCGAGCGCGTGGATTTTGCGGAGAAATACTTCGATTACACACTTTCCGACAAGTGATTTATAATTTTTGATTCTCATTTGCCGACTTGGAGGCGCATTATGCTCAATTTGCTTGCAAAAATGTTCATAAAAGACCGTGAAAACGTCCGCGACGCGGCTGTGCGGCGCGCGTATGGGACGCTGTGCAGCGTGTACGGAATTGTGATAAACGTGCTGCTGTTCGCGGGGAAATACTTCGCCGGGGTTATATCCGGGTCGGTGGCGATTACGGCGGATGCGTTCAACAACCTGTCCGACGCCGGGTCATCGGTCATCACGCTGCTGGGCTTTGCCATTGCGGGCAAAAAGCCCGACCCGGAGCATCCGTTCGGCCATGGGCGGGCGGAATACCTCGCGGGGCTGGCGCTGTCGGCGATGATAATCGTGATGGGCTTCGAGCTGGGGCGCAGCTCGGTGGAAAAGATAATCTCCCCCTCGCCTGTCGAGGCGGGGCTGCTCCCGGCGGCGATACTGCTGGTGTCGATACTGGCGAAAATATATATGTGCGCTTACAACCGCGCGGTCGGCAAGAAGATTGACTCGGCGGCGATGCAGGCCACGGCGGCGGACTCGCTGTCAGACTCGATTTCGACGCTGGTGGTGCTGCTGTCGATGGCGGTGAGCTATATTTTCAATTGGAACATCGACGGCTGGGCGGGGCTTGTCGTGGCGGTGTTTATCTGCGTGACCGGCTTCAACGCAGCAAAAGAAACCGTGTCTCCCCTGCTTGGCCGCGCGCCGGAGGGCGAGCTGGTGGCGCGCATACGCGACATTGTCACCGCGCATGAGGAGGTCATCGGCATTCATGACCTGATTGTGCACGATTACGGGCCGGGGCGGCTGGTGGTGTCGCTGCACGCCGAGGTGAACGGCGCGGGGAACATTTTCGAGCTGCACGACGCGATTGACCTTGCCGAGCAGGAGCTCAAGCGCGAGCTGGGCTGCATCGCGACGATTCACATGGACCCCATTGAGGCCGACGACAGCGAGGTTTCGCGCCATCGCCGCGCCGTTGTGGAGCTGCTGCACGAAAAGCTGTCAGCGGAACTCTCGGTGCATGATTTCCGCCTTGTCCCCGGCACGACGCACACCAATCTGATTTTCGACGTGCTCGCGCCCGTGGATTTTGACATGACGGACGACGCCCTCGCTGCCGCCGTGCGCGAGCTGGTGCACGAGACTTGGGAAGAGCACTACGCCGTGGTGAC
>CAZUSM010000286.1:0-1851 GCA_964623675.1 uncultured Oscillospiraceae bacterium | reverse complement strand
AATATCGAGGTAAAAGCATGTACGACATTATTATAATCGGCGGAGGCCCGGCGGGCTTGACCGCCGCGACTTACGCACGGCGCGCGGGGAAGAGCGTGCTGGTGATAGAAAAGGCTGCGTTCGGCGGGCAGATCACATGGTCGCCGAAGGTGGAGAATTTCCCGTCAATCATCAGCATATCCGGCGCGGAGCTTGGCGACAGGCTGCTGGAGCAGGCGATGGAGCAGGGCGCGGAGGTCGAGCTGGACGAGGTTTTGTCCGTCTCGCTTGAGGGCGAGACGAAGCTTGTGCACACCGAGGGCGGCGCGGAGTTTGCCGCACGCGCGGTGATAATCGCCGCCGGGGCGAAGCCCCGCGCGGCGGGGCTTGCGCGGGAGGAGGAGCTTGTCGGGCGCGGCGTGTGCTATTGCGCGGTGTGCGACGGGGCTTTCTACGCCGGGGGCGACGTGGCCGTGATGGGCGGGGGCAACTCCGCCTTGCAGGACGCGCTTTTGCTGAGCGAAAAATGCCGCCGTGTGTATGTGATACACCGCCGCGCGGACTTTCGCGGCGAGGTGAAGCTCGTGGAGGCATTGCGCGCCAAGGACAATGTCGAGCTCATCACCGAGGCCGCCGTGCAGGAGCTTTTGGGCGAGGATGAGCTGACCGGGCTTATCATAGAGCAGCGCGGCGAACGGCGCGAGCTTGCACTCAGCGGGCTTTTCGTGGCCATCGGCCACGCGCCGGAGCTTGGCGCGTTTTTCGGGCTTATCGCGCTTGATAAGCTCGGCTATGCCGACGCGAGCGAGACATGCACGACGGCGACGCCCGGCGTGTTCGTGGCCGGGGACTGTCGCGCCAAGCGCGTCCGCCAGCTCACCACCGCCGTGGCCGACGGCTCTGCCGCCGCGCTCGCGGCCTGCGAATACCTTGGGTGACGCGCATGCGGATAAGCGTCAGCGAATACATGGCGCGCGCCAGCCGTTGGCGCGCGCAGATAATGGGCTTTGCCATCGTGTGCATACTCTTTTTCCACAGCGGTGTGCGCGTTGCCGAGCCGTGGAATTTCTGCTTCAACCTGCTGTGGGGCGTGGATATTTTCTTTTTCTGCACCGGGCTTGGGGTGCACCGCTCGCTTTCCAAAAACCCGGACGCCGTGGCGTTTTATAAGCGCCGCCTGCGGCGCATTTACCCGGCGTATCTGCCGGTGGTGCTGGTGTTTTTCGTGCCGCTTGCCGCGCGCGCGATTGCGGCGGGGTCTGTTTGGCCGACGCTTCAGCAGCTTTTGGGCAATGTTTTGCTTTTCGGGTGGATAAACGAGCTTGAAAACCAGTTCAACTGGTATCCGCAGGCGATTGCGCTTGTTTACTTTGCCGCGCCCGCGCTTTTTGCGCTGGTGCGCTGCTGCGCGCCGCGCCGCGGGGCGCTTGCGGCGCTGTTTGCGTTTTTCATCGTGACCCAGCCCTGCTTTTTCAACGGGAATTTGCTGATTCTCTGGGCGCGCATGCCGTGCTTCATGATGGGGCTTATCGGCGCAGAGCTTGCCGCGCGCGGGTGCAATAGGCGCGTGAGCGCGCCGGTGCTGTGCGCGCTGTTTCTCCTCGGCAACTACCTCATGTATTACAGCCAGCGCTTCCCCACCGAGCTTTTGTGGGGGTACGGGCTGACGTGGTATCCCGGAATTCTCATTGTGCCGGGGGCGATGGTGATTTTGCCGTGGGTGTTCGGGCTTTTCGAGCGCGTGGGCGCTCTGCGGTGGATTAACCGAGTCCTCGCCGTGCTGGGCAAGTGGTCGTTTGAAATTTTCCTCGTGCACGTGCTGCTGTTCACGCTGATAAACGAGTTCGGCCTCGCGATAACCGGCAACCTCGC
>CAZUSM010000285.1:0-1868 GCA_964623675.1 uncultured Oscillospiraceae bacterium | reverse complement strand
ACAACGAGCCGGAGGGTCTGCAAAAGGTCGAAATGATGCTCAAGTACTACGACCTGATGTGCCTCGTGCCCCAGCCGTGCGACGAAATGCTGCGCAAAATCGGCGTGCCCGACAAGGCGCGTCAGATATTCGAGTCTTACTGGACTTATGTCGCGGCAGACTCCATGGAGATGAGCTTCGCCCCCTACGTGTTCATGACTTACGTTTATCTCACCCAGCTGCCTTGGTTTGCAAAGAACCGCTCGCATGAAATCTCCCTCGCGTTCGACGCGAAGATCCGCGAGCTGGGCGGCGACATTTGGTACAACACCACGGTCGAGAAAATCGACATTCGCGGCGGCGAGGTCAAGGGCGTTCTGCTCGCCGGCGGCAAGTATATCCCCTGCTCTTACGTCATCTCCAACCTCATGCCGCATGTGGTTTATGACCGCATGGTGGACAAGAACGAAGTTCCGGAGTATGAAAAGAAAAAGATGAACGCGCAGAGACTGGCTCAGGCCGCGTTCACCATCTATCTCGGTCTCGACGCATCCGCCGAGGAAATCGGGCTGAAGAACTATGACACCTTCATGCGCTACAACCCCGACAACCACGAGCAGTTCCTCGCGTCCGACTCGCTCGACACGCACAAGGACATCACCTGCACCGTCCTCACCAATGCCCTCCCCGATGCGGCGGGCAAGGGGCGCGCATTCCTCCAGCTCAGTAAGTTCTATACCGGCGACCCGTTCAAGGATGTCACCGAGGAGGAATACTTCAAAATCAAAGACCGCGTGGCGCGCGAATCCGTCGAGCGCTATGAGGAAGTGACCGGCTGCGACCTGCAAAGCCACATTGAAGAGATCGTCGTCGCCTCCCCTGTCACCTGGGCGCGCTATCTCGGCACTCCGCGCGGCGATGTTTACGGCTATCTCCCCGCGACTTGGGACGGCATGTTCCCGCGCGTGCAGTGCGGCCACCACGAGGACTACAACATCAAGGGTCTGCGCTTTGTCGGCGGCCACGGCACGCAGATGGACGGCTACTCTCAGGCGTACCTGTCCGGCTCTGAGCAGGCCAGATACATGCTTGAGGACATGAAGGAGGGCAAATAAGATGGGCAAATACAATTATTCCAGAAAAGGTCTCAAGGGGCTGACCCCGTTCCCCTTCCTCGGCGAGGTGAAAACGAGACTCAAACACATTGAGGCCGCCCCCGCGACCATCCCCCAGTCTGTTTTCAACACCAACATTCTCGCAAAGAAGCTGCATCCCTCGGTTCAGCACGTGAAAATTGCCAAGGTCGTCGACCACGGCGACGCCAAGAGCTTCACGCTCGTCCCCAACACCGAAAAGGGCACGACCGAGATGGCATACTTCCGCGCAAGCCAGTACGTTTCCGTGTCGCTGAACATTGACGGCGCGCTCGTCAACAAGCCCTACACCATCCGCTCCAACCCCAAAGACGCCCTCGGCGCGGACAACACCAGCTATACCCTCACCATCAAGCTCACCAACCCCTCTTATGCCTCCAAGCACATTCTCACCACTTGGAAAGAGGGCGACGACGTTGATATAAGCGGCCCTCTCGGCGATTTCTATTATCAGAATCTGCGTGACGCAAAGCACGTCATCGCCATCGCCGGCGGTTCGGGCATCACCCCGTTTTACTCCATGGCTGCTGCCATTGCCGACGGCATTGAGGACTTCGACATGACCATCCTTTACGGCAGCCGCACTGCCGACGGCATCCTCCTCAAGGACGAGATTGAGGCCGTTGCCGCGCGCTCGAATGGCCGGGTGAAGGTCGTGCATATCCTCTCCCACGAGGAAAAGGCCGGTTACGAGCACGGCTTCATCACCGCCGAGCTCATCAAGAAATACGCCCC
>CAZUSM010000284.1:0-1874 GCA_964623675.1 uncultured Oscillospiraceae bacterium | reverse complement strand
TCCCACAGCGTCACGGGCAGGCCGCTCGCCGCCTCAAGCTCGGCGGCAAGCTCGCGGCTGAGTGCGGCGCGCTCGCCCTCGCTGCCGTCCATGTTCTTCGGCAGACCCAGCACCAAGTGCCCGACGTCGCGCGCGGCGGCCTCGTCGCATATCCGCGTGACGGCGCGCGCGCGATCCCACTCCTGCATCGTCCACGCCTCGCCGCAGATAAGCCCCGTCAAGTCCGACACCGCCAGCCCTATCCTCGCGTCGCCGTAATCTATCGCCATAATTCGCATTTTTCTCGCTCCTTATTTCAAATCAAAGCACGCGCGTATCTCGCCCGCCATGTACAGCGACCCGACCGCGCACACCACGCCGTCCGCGCCCGCCGCGTCCTGCGCCGCGGCCACGCCCTCGCGTATGCCGGCCGCCACGGTGACGCGTTTGCCAAAGCGCGCGAGGCACTCCCCCAGCTCGGAGGCCGGCAAGGCGCGGGCGCTGTCGGGCGTGACGCAGACGTATTCATCCGCCGCCGTGTTGAGAATCTCGGTCAGGCTCATGTAATCCTTGTCGGCCAGCACGCCCACCAGCAGCACCCGCTTCTTGTCCGGGAAGTAATTGATGAGGTTTTCCGCCACGGTCTGGGCGCACTGCGGGTTGTGCCCGCCGTCGACGATGAAATACGGCGCCTCGCCCACCAGCTCAAAGCGCGCCGGCCAGCTCACGGCGTAAAGCCCGTGCTCCACGTCGCTCTGCTCCAGCTCCCAGCCGCGTCCGCGCAGCACCTGCACCGTCTCCGCCGCGACGGCGGCGTTTTTCAGCTGGTGCGAGCCGAGCAGCGGCAGGGCGTAAGGCTCACCCCGATAGGTGAACACCTGCCCGTCGAGGCTGTCGAACTCGCTGTGAATCGCGGAAAAGTCCGCGATGTGTAGCCGCGCGCCGGCCTTTTCGCACTCCGCGCGCACCACCGCCGTCACGCTCTCGCTCTGCTCGTAGAGCACCACGTCGCAGCCGGGCTTGATAATCCCGGCCTTTTCCCACGCAATTCTTTCAACGCTTTCGCCGAGGACGGCGGTGTGGTCAAGGCCGATGTTCATAATCACGGCGGCCTCCGGCGCGCCGATGATGTTCGTGGCGTCGTATCGCCCGCCGAGGCCGACCTCCAGCACCACGATGTCGCACTGCTCCTCGGCAAACCACAGCAGCCCCGCCGCCGTCATCAGCTCGAACTCGGTGGGGTGCTCGTCCATGGCGTCGGCCAGCGGTGCGACGCGCGTGACTATCTCGGCGAGGCGGTCGGGGTCAATCTCCTTGCCGTTGATGCGCATGCGCTCGGTGAAGCGCGCGAGGTACGGCGAGGTGAAAAGCCCGGTTTTGTACCCGGCGGCCTTCAGCACGGAGGCGAGCATCGCCGACGCGCTGCCCTTGCCGTTCGTCCCGGCCACGTGCACGTATTTCAGCCCCTTTTGCGGCTCGCCCAGCCGGCGCAAAAGCTCGCTGACGCGCTCCAGCCCCGGCTTCGAGCCGAACCACTCCGTCCCGTTTATATATTCAAGTGCTTCGTTGTAATTCATGTGCAGTCTCCTTGTCGCGATGGAATCCACCCTGCAACTATACCACGTTTCGCCCACCCCCGCAAGGGCGGATACGTCGCGGCGGCGCGATATTATGCGCGGCGGCGTGGGATTAAGCCCCGCCGAGGGGGTCGGCGGGGCGGTTTTCGCACATTTTGCGGCAAAAGGCAATCTCGCTCTTGATTTTTTCCGCAGTATTGGGTATAATGTCACAGCACAAGCGAATATATGCAGCGGTATCGAAGTGGTTATAACGGCCCTGACTCGAAATCAGGTGTGCCGGCAACGGCACCGTGGGTTCGAATCCCACCCGCTGCG
>CAZUSM010000283.1:0-1892 GCA_964623675.1 uncultured Oscillospiraceae bacterium | reverse complement strand
GTGATGTCGAGGGTGCAGCCGTTTTCTTTCATGAACGCGTCCATCAGCGCGATGGTCGCCGGTTCGTCGTCATACGCGCCGACGTGCATACACTGCACGCACAACCCTTCGTCATAGCGCAGAAACTCCGCCTTGGAAAAGTCCGATTTTTTCTTGCGCGTGGCCTCGGCGACGGCCCAGTCGAAGTCCGCCTCGGTCACAAAATCCGGCAAGCGGATCATCGACACCCAGCGAAATTCGTCCTTGCGCATATAGTCAATCTCGGCCGCGCCGTCCTGCCACCACAAGCCCTCCAGCGGCGGCACGACGTAGTCAAAATACCCATCAATCCTGTGCTCGCCCAGCTTGCTCATCTTGATCGTGAACGCGATGCCGTACAGCATGCTCATCGCGGTCTGATACTCGCCGGGCACGTTCGGGTCGCCCTTACCGCGCACGGCGATGAAGTTCATCGCCGGAACGTCCACAATCGCGGGCTTGCTCTTGGGCATGTAAAATTCCTTGTACTCTTTCTTGTAGTCAAACGCCACGTGCTCGCCTCCCTTTGGCCTATTATATACCCTGACACCGTGTCAGTGTCAAGTGGCGCGCTTTTTCGCCCTCGGTTCGGGCAGCTCCGGGTACATTGCCTCGAACAGGCGCGCCAAAAACTCCGCGTCGTCCGTGTTCTCCACGAGCAGCATGTCCTTCGCGCCGGGGTAGGGCGGCTCTTTCGGCGCGCCCGGCAGCAGCCGACACGCCGCGCCCAGCGGCTTGACCAGCAGCCGGTCATCGCAGAGATACGCCGCGAGTCGGCCGTTGATGTACAGCATGTACTCCCCCATCATGCCCCGGTACGTGATGCCGTCCACGCCCGCGAGCTGGTCGAGGATGTAATCCAAATACTCCTTAGATGTGGCCACAGGCAACACGCTCCCGTCAAATGCTTTTCGCGAACCACGCGTCCAAAAACGCCATCTGCTCGTCGGTATGGAACCAGTGCTCGCCCTCCGGCATAACGGTGAGCGCGGCGCCGGTCGCCTCGGCAAAGGCGGTCACGGTTTCAAGCGAGGTGAGATTATCGCGCCCGCCGTAGAGAACACAGGTCGGCACAGTCCAAGCTATCGGGTGGGCGCGCACATAGCTGAGGTATTCCCACGACAGCGTCTCGCCGAAATCGGTGGGAATCTCGCCGCGTCGGCGAAGCTCGTCCTCCGTCACCCCCGCCCAGCCCATCATGTCCGCAATGAGCCGCTCCATGTTGACAACCGGGGATATCAGCAGCGCCCTGTCGACCTGCGCCGGGGTGAGCGCGCTCATGGAGAAAAACGCGCCGATGCTGTTGGCGAGCAGCGTGATGCGGTCATACTCGCGCCGCCGCGCGTCGAAATACGCGCAAAATTCCTCGCGCGCCTCCCACGGCGTCTGCGCGCGGTAATCAAAGCCGAGCACATCCCCCTGCGGGAAAAGCGGCGCATAATGCCCCGCCTCGTCGGCGCTCCCGCCCTTGCCATGCACATAAATAAGCGCCTCTTTCATCACAAACCCCTCCAATCATCCAACGCGCCGCGTTTCGCAACGCGCGTTATGATTATATCAGCGGGTAAGGGTGTTGTCAAGGTGTGGGGGGTCTTCATATTCGCTATTGGACGCGATATATTCATATTAAAAACTCTTGAAAAAAACAAGTTTATAAAATCAATTCTAAAAACTTTTATTTTCTCAAAGTTTATAACATGCTGTCGCTGCTTGTCGGTGAACGTCCCCCCACGCAAAACGGCAGACCCCGTGCGGGGTCTGCCGTAAAACACGAATATGCGATTAACGCTTGGAGAACTGGGGAGCGCGGCGGGCGGCTTTGAGACCGTACTTTTTACGCTCTTTCATTCTCGGGTCGCGGGTCAGGAAACCAG
>CAZUSM010000282.1:0-1900 GCA_964623675.1 uncultured Oscillospiraceae bacterium | reverse complement strand
ATATTTTGTTGAGGCGGCGGATTTTGCCGTCTTTCTTTTCGGTTTTTTATTATAGCACTTATTCCGTAAATTGCAAGATATAATCTCTGATTGTTATAGTATTGGCGTAATTTCGCGCACTTTTTGTTTGCATAATTCTGTTTACATATTTCCGTTTACTTTCTTTTGTTTACGTATTTTCGTTTTCGTATTACTGTTTACATCATCCTGTTGTCATATTTCTGTTTACTTAATCCTGTTTTCATAATGCAGCAGCAAGCGGAATTGGGAGCAAAAAAACGGCACGGGCAGGGTGGGAGCCTGTCTGTGCCGGGTTGGATGTCAATATAGCGGGGGTGCAATGGGGTTTCGGGCGGGTTAAGATGGGGTTGGGGATGTCTTTAGGGGTTGGAATCGGGATAAGGATTCGATTTGCTGCCGCTCGGTTGGGACATTGGGGGTGGAGAATCAGGCCGGTCTTGGTGGCGGGGCTTGATAATCCCTATATCATTCTTTTTTGGAGTGTTTTTCGGTGTAGCCGTGCTGTTTTTCCCAACGCTTGCGGGCGCGGACGCGGATGGCCTCCTCGGCGGTCTCTTTCCACTTGGGAATAAGGCTTTCTTCAAGGGTCTGTTTGCCGCGAACGGCATAGCGCACGAGGGCGACGAGCGCGGTGACGACGGGCACGGCGAGGAAAAGCGCGCCCAAAACGAGCAGCAGGGCGGCGCGATCCTCCGCGCCGCGAGAGGCGTTCTCCCAATAAGGATAAATGACACCACGCGTCTGCATGGAGCGCGTGTCAAACGAGCGAATGAGCGTCCAAAGCGCGGAGGGGGTGAAGCGCGCGGTATTATTTATCACCTCGCCACGGCCAATCGGGAACTTCTCCTTGACGAAATTCAGGGCAAAACTCTTGACCGGGTCGGGCATGACCAGCTCATAGCACTGTATGCCCGGCGCGGCAGTTGATACGCCGGAGTCCGCCGTGGCCGCGCCGGTGAGGGCGGCGGATGCGGAGTCGAGCAGGGTGTACGCCTCATAAGAAATGAAAATGCCCATGCCGTCGGTATAGGCTTTTCTGGAGGCATAGTCCCCCTCGCGCTCGATGACGCCCGCGACGACGAACGGCACACCGTTAATCTTGAACGTCATGCCCTGTATGTCCGTGCCGCCGAAGAGCAGCCACGCGGTCTCCTCGTCCAAGAGGGCGCGATCCTGCATGAGGTCGTCGGCGGTGATATAGTTGCCGGAGATGAGGCGGATGGGGTGGAACGTGAAAAACTCGCCGCCGACCGCCGTGGCGTACACGTCGCCCTTGCCGAGGGCGCTGGAGACGCTGACCTTGTCGGTGCAGCTCCACGCGTCGGCCATGAGGACGGCGTCGGAGGCGATGTCCAGCCCGGCCTCGTGCAGCTTGGTCGCGGCGGCTTCGCGGAACGCGCCGATCTCGTTGAGGGTGACGGTCTCGTCGACGGGGATGAAGCAGCTTATCTGCGCGAAGCTCTGCTCGCTCTCCCCCTGCCAGCGCTCGGCCGTGAGCTGGCTGGGCAGCATGCGCGAAAGCGCATGAATGCCGACGAAGCACCCCGCCGCCGCGATGAGCAGCGCAAGCTCCACGGCGAGGAATATTAACTTTTTCTTGCCGAGGGCTTGGGTGAGTTTTTTCATGGGCGGTTACCGTGTGTGGGTGTTCTGTTTGGCGTTGAGGTGGATTGCAGCCGGGGGGGAAAGGCTGACCGCGCCGTCGGCACGGGGTGGCTCCATCAGTCGCCGCGTTGCGGCGACAGCTTCCTCCGGGAGGAAGCCTTGGGCATAGCTTTCACATTGTGCTTCTGATCAGGTACGGTGGTGGATGTTGTGAGTACCTGCGTGTTCTCCGCACCTTGCGGCGCGGTGCGTTTGCTGCGCAAACGCCGATCTC
>CAZUSM010000281.1:0-1938 GCA_964623675.1 uncultured Oscillospiraceae bacterium | reverse complement strand
GCGAGCGCCGAGGAAGAAGGAGGTGTAGCCCGAGATAACCTCGGCGTAGGTGAATGCGCCGACATAGCCGATCTTGGCCTCTTCAGCGGTGAACTCGCCGGCCTCGATCATCTCGTTGAGCTTCATACCGGCGGCAACACCGGCGAGGTAACGACCCTCATAGATGGACGCGAAAGCGTTGTGGAAGTTGGCAAGACCCTCAGTGTGGGCCATGGTGCCGGTGGCGTGGCAGAACTGAACCTCGGGGAATTCCTTGGCGGCGGCGAGCAGGAAGCTCTCGTGGCCGAAAGAGTCGGCGAAGATGATGTTGCAGCCGACGTCAACCAGCTCTTCGGCGGCTTCCTGGCAAGCCTGAGACTCGGCGATGCCGGTCTTGAATATGTACTGATCCTCGCTCAGACCGAGTGCCTCGCAGGCGGCCTTGGCGGCGTTGATGAAGTTGAGGTCATAGGTGGAGTTTTCATCATGCAGGAAGATGAAGCCGGCCTTGAAGGAATCGGCGGCAACAGGGGCGGCGTCGGAGGAGGCGGCGGGAGTCTCGGCGGACTGGCCGCAGGCGCAGAGCGCGAACACCATGACGAGCGCCATGAGCAGAGCGACGATCTTTTTCATTTGATTTCTCCTATTATAAATAAGATTTTTATATCAAAACCGCGAAGCGGGTTTGAACTGTGTCGGTGTCCCGACCCGGCAAAAACAAAACGCACCGGGGACAAGGCCGAGAATCGGCCGACCGGTGCATCGGAGCGGGAACGGGAAAAAACACGGACGCAGAAAACATACTCCGCGCCCTCGAAAAACTCCGATAGTCCGGCCATTTACGGCGTCCGGGTAGAGACTTCAAAACCATATCATTTGATTATATCGAAAGCACAATATTGAATTGTATTAAAAACAAGCAAGCACCGAAAACAATTCCGATACAAGACCGGTGCTTGCTTGGTATGCTTAAAGAATATCAGCAAGCGCGGAAAAAGTCAAGACAGGTTTTTCTACGAATTCGACAAAATTGCGGGTGAATTTTTGTCAATCTTGCACAAAGGCCAGACCGTCATCGGACATGGCGGCGATGCGCGCGAGGGACTCGACGCGCACGCCCTGCGCGCGCAGTGCATCCCCGCCGCCCTGGAACACCTTTTCCACCGCGATTCCCGCGCCGACGAGGTTGGCGCCGGCTTGTTCGATGAGGGCTTTCAGCCCGATGAGGGCAGCCCCCGTGGCGAGGAAGTCGTCCACGATGAGGACGTTTTCCCCCGCGTGGAGGTATTCCTTGGAGAGGATGACGGTGTTGGTGTTGGCGTGGGTGAAGGAGACGACCTCGGCGGAGTAGACGTCATCGGAGATGTTTTTGGACTTGCTTTTCTTGGCGAACACGGCCTTGCAGCCGAAAACGTACCCCGCCATGATGGCAAGCGCGATGCCGGAGGCCTCGACGGTGAGGATTTTGTCCACGCGCACGCCGTCAAAAAGGCGCTTGAGCTCCGTGGCCATGTCGTAAAAAAGCTCGGGGTCGAGCTGGTGGTTGAGGAAGGAATCGACCTTCAAGATGCCGCCGGGCTTAATTTTGCCGTCGATGAGGATGCGTGCTTCAAGCTCTTTCATGGGGGTGTACCTCCTAAAAATAATACAACCGAAAAAAGCCCGTCGTAGGCTCGACAGGCTTTGTTTCGGGTAATGTAAAATTACACAGCGCGGGTGACCTTGCCGCTGCGCAGGCAGCGAGTGCAGACGTAAACATGCTTGGGAGAACCGTCCACGATGGCCTTGACGCGCTTCACATTGGGCTTCCAAGTACGGTTGGAGCGTCTGTGGGAATGGCTGACCTGAATGCCGAAAGCCACGTCCTTGTCGCAGAACTGACACTTTGCCATGAGTTGAAGCACCTCCTTGCTTGTGTTTAGCTGTTTTTGGACAGCTTTATTATATTAACAGAACCCA
>CAZUSM010000280.1:0-1945 GCA_964623675.1 uncultured Oscillospiraceae bacterium | reverse complement strand
ATGAAAATGACGGTGGCGTTGAGCACGTTGGGGTCTTTCTTGTATGCGGCAATGTAATTCATGCCGACGGCTTTGAAGCTAATCCCCTTTTTCAGCGCATTCTTGCTGACGCGAATCTGTTCGCGGAACGACTCGGGAGACATGCGCACCATGTACCCCTCGGGGTACACGTGGTACTTGGCAAACTCAATGTCCTTGAGCATGCGGTAAACCTTTTCGTCGTCATCGTCCATGACGCCGATGCGCAAAAGCACGATGCGGGCGAAGTCGCAATTGCCGTTGATTTCGGGCATGTCCTTGCCGATGAGCATGACCTTGTCCTCATTGACGAGGTCGGTGGACGAGGTGAAAAGGACATAGTTTGCAGAGCCCTTGCCCTGCGCGCCCAGCTCATACGCCGCGTCCTTTTGAAGCACCAGCTCGCTCGAACCGAGGTCTGTCCACTTCGCGCGCTCATCATACGGCCACACCTTCGCCGCGCCGGTCAGGCGCTCCTTGGTGTCGTTGATAAGGTGGTTATAAAGCTCCATAGATTAGAATACCAGGTCTACCTTCTTGCGATCGAACATCGTGTTGACCTGCTTGTAAGCCCAGCCGAGAACCTTCTGGTCGAGGTTCCAGAAATAGACGACAAACAGCACAACAACGACAGTTATGAGAATCGAGAAAAGCTTCTTGATGAATTTCATTCTTTTTGCTGCGCTCCTTTCATGTTTGAGGTCGGCGCGGGAAAGCCCTGCCGCCCCGTGGGAATCGCTTGGCGGCGCGTCAGGCCGCTTGCGGCCTGACGACGCGCGCGAAACGGGAAATTACTTCTTGCTCATGCCTTTCTGGCGGGCATATTCGGCAGCGCCGAGAGCACCCATGAGCTGGGGGTCGGTCTTGAGGTTGATGACCTTGAGCTTGAGGACGTGCTCAATGGCTTCCTTGAGGCCGTCGTTCTTGGCGCAGCCACCGGTGAGGGTGATGGAGTCGGTCGCACCGGCCTTCTTGGCCATGACGAAGCAGCGCTTTGCAACTGCCATTTCGATGCCGGCGGCGATTTCGTCGGTCGCCTTGCCCTCGCCGACGAGAGTGATGACCTCGGACTCGGCGAAAACGGTGCACTGGGCGGTGATGGGGATGACGTTCTTGGCGCTGAGGGAGAGCTTGGAGAAGTCAGACAGGCTCAGCTCGAAGGAGCGAGCCATGGCCTCGAAGAAGCGGCCCGTACCGGCGGCGCACTTGTCGTTCATGGCGAAGTTTTTGACAGTGCCGTCGGTGTCGATGGAGATGCCCTTGACGTCCTGGCCGCCGATGTCGATGATGGCCTTGACGGAGGGGTCGGTGACGTGGACGCCCATGGCGTGGCAGGAAATCTCGGAGATGTTTTCGTCGGCAAAGGGAACCTTGTTACGGCCGTAGCCGGTGCCGATGAGGTAAGCCAAGTCCTTGGAGCTGGCAAGACCCGCCTGCTTGCAGACCTCTTCCATAGCAGCGATTGCGCTCTGCTCGGAGTTGATCTTGCTCTTTATGGTGGTGTCGGCAACGATTTTGCCGGTTTCGTCGAGTATAACTGCCTTGGTGTAGGTAGAGCCCACGTCGCAGCCGCCGTAGTATTTCATAAGTATTGCCTCCAATTATAATTTATAATTTTTTCGTTGTGCCCGCCGCCTCGCCGACGGCGGGCTTTAATACATAATGATACTTGCCGATGTGGCGACGAATTACATGCAGACCTCGTCGTCAAACTCAAGGAGAGAAGCGTCAACCGGCTCTGCGCGCATGACGGTGCGCATATACTCGTTGACCTTGTCACGCATGGTGCGGCGGGAAACGGTACGCGGATCCATGAGGTCATGCTCGACCCAAATCATGTCATAGCCGCGCTGACGACCCTGGTCATCGAGGATGCCCTGAACGGTGGCCATGTTCTTGCAGGCGACGTTCTGGTACATGATGATGA
>CAZUSM010000279.1:0-1946 GCA_964623675.1 uncultured Oscillospiraceae bacterium | reverse complement strand
GCGTCATCGTCAGCTACATTTGCCCGCTTATGTACATGAACAACCCCCTGTGCAAGAAGAAAGCGGTCATCACCTCCTCCAACAAGCTCCGCACCTACACCAGCGCGAGATTTTACAGAGAAGATGAGATTCTTGACATCATCACCGGTAAGGAGGGCACGAAATGAAGCAGTTCAAAGGACGCGTTATTATCCCCGGCACATGCACGGCAGAGGCGCTCGTCAGCCACGGCGGCTTCAACACCCTCGCCAGCTACCAAATGGCCATGATGTTCGGCGACAAGAAGGTCAAATGCGGCGACCAGAACAACCCAGACCTTTACAAAAAGTCCATGATCGGCAAGGCGCTGTGTCTGCCGCAGACCATCGGCTCGACCACGGGCGGCATGGTGCTTTACACCGTTTGCTCCCGCAACAGCCAGCCGGCCTGCATGCTTTTCTCCATGACCATTGACTCTCTCGCCGCCTCCGGCGCGATTCTCGCCGACGTGTGGACGGACGCGAAAATGCCCGTCATCGATAAGCTCGGCGATGAATTCCTCGAATACGTCAAAACCGGCATGACCATCACCGTCAAGGAAAACGGCGTTGTCGAGGTTGAGTAATCAAAACGCAAAAAGTTAATTAGTTTTCCCGCCCCTGCCCCGCGCGATTTGCCTCGCGCGGGGCAGGATTTTTGTTGACGCGCCGGGCAAAATGTCGTATAGTAGAATCGAGAAAAAATGACTGCGGAGGGCACATGAAAGGCTATATTGACGCGCTTGTCGCTTATGCCGTGAACAACGGCCTCATTCACCCGGATGACACGGGGTATATATTCAATTCGCTTTTGGACGTGCTGGGGCTTGACGCGCCGGGCGAGTGCGCCGCGCCCGAAAACGCGCCCCTTGCCGACATTCTCGCCGCCCTGACGGATGACGCCGTCCGCCGCGGCGTCACGGAGGACGACATCACCTCGCGCGATTTGTTCGACACGCGCCTGATGGGCGTGCTCACGCCGCGCCCGCACGCGGTGCGCGCCGAGTTTGCCGCGCGCTATGCCGAAAGCCCGCAGTGCGCCACCGAGTGGTATTATAAATTCAGCGGCGACACCAATTACATCCGCCGCGACCGCATTGCCAAGGACGTCCAATGGCGCTATCCCTGCGAATACGGCGAGCTGGACATCACCATCAACCTCTCAAAGCCCGAGAAAGACCCTCGCGCCATCGCGGCGGCGCGCAACGCGCCGCAGTCGGGCTATCCCCTGTGCCAGCTCTGCGAAGAGAACGAGGGCTACGCCGGACGCATCAACCACCCCGCGCGCCAAAACCACCGCCTCATCCCCGTCACATTGCGCGGCGAAAGCTGGTATCTGCAATATTCTCCTTATGTATATTATAATGAGCACTGCATTGTTTTGAATTCCGTGCACACCCCCATGAAGGTCGAGCGCGCGTCGTTTGACCGGCTTTTTGACTTTGTGCGCCAATTCCCGCACTATTTCGTCGGCTCGAACGCGGATTTGCCCATCGTCGGCGGCAGTATCTTGAGCCACGACCATTTTCAGGGCGGCAATTACGAGTTCGCCATGGCGAAAGCCCCCATCGAGCGGGAAATCGCCTTCAAGGGCTATGCCGACGTCGCCGCCGGGATAGTCAAGTGGCCGATGTCGGTGGTGCGTCTGCGCGGCGCGGACAGCGCGCGCGTGGCCGAGCTTGCCGAAAAGCTGTTGAAGCACTGGCGTGGCTATACCGACGCCGAGGCCATGATCTTCGCCGAGACCGACAACACCCCGCACAACACCATCACGCCCATCGCCCGCCGCCGCGGCGCGGAGTATGAGCTTGACCTCGTCTTGCGCAACAACCTCACCACGGATGAGTTCCCCCTCGGCGTGTTCCACCCGCATCAGGAGCTGCACCACATCAAAAAAGAGAACATCGGCCTCATCGAGGTCATGGGTCT
>CAZUSM010000278.1:0-1959 GCA_964623675.1 uncultured Oscillospiraceae bacterium | reverse complement strand
TTTGTCGAAAATAAACTCGATTAGACAAAACAGTCAAAATTGTATAACAATTTTCTCAAAAAAAGCCCCCGTTTTGGGGGCTTTTGCCGAAAACGCGATTGACAACATTCTGACATTTTGATAAAATATACGCGCAAGGGTGGGCGCACTGCGCCCAAAAATGGAAACTAAATATGGAGGGTTATCTGTGAAAGATCTCAAGCATCTGATCTACTTTGAGAATCTGCTTCAGGAAGCCAACAACGAGCTTGTCCAAAAGGCCAAGGCCGACGGTCAGCGCGCAATAGGTTACACCTGCTATTTCATGCCTGAAGTGCTTCTCGACCTGCCCGGCTGCTTCGCAGTTCGTCTGCGCGCGCCGCGCTGCACTTCCCCCGACATCGCGACATATTACATGTCCTCCCGTGTCTGCCACTATGCAAGAAGCCTGATGGAGCGCGCGCTCGAGGGCGGCTTCAACTTCCTCGATGCCCAGATGGCGACCGAAACCTGCACCGCCACCTGCCGCTTCCAGGAGCACCTTGAGCAAAAGCACCTTGACTCCGTCAAGGACATGCGCATCATCAACAATGATGACTTCTTCTGCTCCTTCACCGACGTCCCGTTCAAAAACAACGAGATCGGCTACAATCACTTCCGTGAGCAGCTTCAGGTGCACGTGCTCGATGAGCTGCACAGCCACTTCGGCATCGACACCTCCGATGAGGCTCTCATGAAAACCATCGAGCGCCACAATGAGGTCTGCCGCCTGATAAACGAAATCGGCGACTACCGCAAGCTCGATAACCCCACCATCACCGGCTATGAGTTCCACGTCATCCAGCTTGTCAGCCAGGTTTGCCCCAAAGAGCTCATCCTCCCGTATCTGCAAGAGACCGCCGAACAGCTCAAGACCCGCGAGCCGGACGAGAAATGGCCGTTCCGCTGCAAGGTCGTGCTGGCCGGCTCCGAGAACGACGACCCCGACTTCACCAAGCTCATCGAGGGCTGCGGCGCCGAAGTCGTGGCCGACCGTTACTGCTACGGCGCAGTCGAAAGCCGCGTGCCCATCGTCGTCAAAGAGGGTCAGTCCCCGCTTGACGCCATTGCGCGCCACTATCTCGACACCTCCAACTGCCCGCGCTTCATGCCGCAGGATCTCATGCGCAACCGCAAAAAGCGCATCGCCGATCTTGCCAAGGAGTATAAGGCCGACGGCGTCATCGTCGCGTCCAACAAGTTCTGCGAATACTGGAGCTATGAGCGCGTCATCGACACGGTCGTTCTCCCGCGTGACTTCGGTCTGCCCGTGTGCTCGATCGAGAAGGAATACATAAATTCCGCCTCCGGCCAGCTCCGCACCCGCTTCCAGGCGTTTGTCGAAAGCATTGAGATCAAGAAGATCCAGGAGGGCAAGTAAGATGGCTAAAAAGAACATAGATTACAAGAAAATGCTCAAGGATTTTTGGTACGGCAAGCCCCACGGCGAGCGCCGTCTCGGCGACCTGCTGGAGGACAAAACCGGCCTTTATAAGCACAGAGAGTGGCGCGGTGTCAAAGACACCATGTACTACTTCTACATGATTTGGATGTATAACTACATCCACATGGTCATGGACGTCATCAAGCACGGCGGCGTTGTCAACTTCGCCAAGGGCGTGTGGCGCTATCGCTGGGTCGGCCAGACCTATCTGCCCGTTCTCCACTGGTTTGACCGTGGCCTGCAGGGTCTGCGCGGCGAGGCGATGAAGGCCTCCGCATGGCACTATCGCGCCATGGTCAACGCCACCATCACCCAGTTCATGCGCATGTTCGCCGCTGACACCAACCTCCACGGCGGCAAGAAGAACGACGCTTACTACCACACCATTGCCCACAACGAAACCGTTTGGGGCGGCATCTTCTATCCTTGGAGAGATAAGTTTGACAACGTCCCCATGGAGATGATCCCCTACTTCGTCACCTGCCACGTCAACTCCC
>CAZUSM010000277.1:0-1961 GCA_964623675.1 uncultured Oscillospiraceae bacterium | reverse complement strand
TCAAAATGGCGGGGCGGGGTGGTTGTTGGGGGCAAATATCGGTTGAAATGGAGCGCAGGTGGGGAATGTTGGCCGGGGCACTTGAAATTGTTGTCGGGGCGTGGTATAATACGGTGAAATTTTGCGAGACTGCTCGATTATTTTTCAAAACAAGTCATCGAAATCGGTAAAAAGCAGACCTGAGATTCTGCGAAAGCAGGCCGAGGTTATGCGCTGAACGTGTTCTGCTAAAACAGACCGAGGTATGCGTTGACCGTGGTTCTGCAAAAGCTGACCGAAGTTTTGCGTTAAGACACCGGAGTTTCGCAAAAGGACACAGCTATATTCTGCCCAAGGGCAGAGAAAGGCGGGTGAAACGACACTTGAGAAAAAAGACTCTGTGGATTATCACAATGGCATTTTTGTGCCTTGTTTTATACACCATCGTCATCTCGCGCATGAATCGCCAGACGAACGTCATCTTCGGCGGCGTGGACGGCGCGTATGTCAGCTCCGACAGCGTCACCTTTGTCGACCCGAACGCCGTGGAGGAAACCCCCGAACCGACCGAGGACATTTGGCCGGACATCGACATAGACCAAGACATCTTCTCCGTGGTCAATGAGGACAACCTCCTCTCCTCGGCCTTTGAGCCGGACGTGACGAGGATTGAAATCACAAAATACATGTACTTCCGCACGGACCACGTCGACGAGCTCAACGCCATGCTCGACGCGATGATAGACGCGGGCTTCTCGCCGTTTATTTGGGGCGCGTACAGAACCTATTCCTATCAAAGCCAGCTTTTCAACACCAAGGCCAGCCAAATCGCCTACGAAATGGCCGGCGGCAAGGACGTCAACTTTGACGACCCCTCCGGCATATACCAAGAGGCCGTCGAGGAGGCCAAGAAAATCACCATGCTGCCCGGCGCGAGCGAGCACCAGCTCGGTCTCGCGGTGGACATTCTCGACAAATCCCGCACGAAGGTCATTTATGACGACATGGACCCGGACTTTTTCGCCTGGCTCGATGAGCACTGCGCCGAGTACGGCTTCATCAAGCGCTACCCCACGCGCAAGCTCCTGCTGACCGGCTGGGACGAGCCGTGGCACTACCGCTACGTCGGGAAAGAGGCCGCGAAGTTCATCATGGAGCAGGGAATCTGCCTTGAGGAATTCGTCGCGCACTATAATCCCAGCTTCACGTATTGAATCGGCGGGGCGGGGCGGGGCGCCACGCCCCGCTCGCCCGATTAAACGGGCGATTAAACGGGAAAAAATATTTGGTTTTTCGCAAAAAGTACTTGCAAATACTCCCGTGTGGTGGTATTATTCCATTGTAAGGATTAGTTTTTATGAGAGTGGGTTGCGACCCACTCTTTTTTGCGAGACTTTTGCCGCGCGCACGGTGGGCTGTGCCCGGCGCGCATTATCGAACGAAAGGGCGTAATATATGAGCAAAATCACCGATAAGGTTTCAGAGTTGGCAAAGCCGATTGTGGCCGAGTGCGGCTGCACACTGTGGGACGTTGAATATGTGCGCGAGGCCGGAAGCTGGTATCTGCGCATTTTCATCGACAAGCCCGGCGGCGTGGGCATTGACGACTGCGAAAAGATTAGCCGCGCGCTTGACCCCGTGCTGGATGAGGCAGACCCCATCCCCGACAGCTATGTGTTCGAGGTCGGCTCGGCGGGCGCCGAGCGCGAGCTGAAGCGGCCGGGCGACTTTGAGCAGTTCATGGGCAGCGAGGTGGAAATCCGCCTCTATCAGCCGATTAACGGCGCGAAAAGCTATGTCGGGACGCTGAAAGCGCGCAGCGACGACGGCGATGTCACCATCGAGTGCGGCAAGAAGGAGCTGACCTTCACCCCCGCGCAGACCGCGCAGGTCAAATTGCACGTTTCTATTTAATATAATTATTCGGAATGGAGAAAATGTGATGAACGCAGAATTTTTTGAAGCCATCGAGGATATCGAAA
>CAZUSM010000276.1:0-1965 GCA_964623675.1 uncultured Oscillospiraceae bacterium | reverse complement strand
TGCGTCCTCCAAAAGGCTTTCGGGGACATATATATCCGTTCCCTGTCCGCTCATGCCCAGCACCACGCGGCCGAAGCCGCCGTCGCCGGGGTACATTTGCAAACACGGAATATTATAGGCCTCCAGCATGTTCACTCGCAAAACGTCGCCGAGGTCAAGGTTTTTGCAGTTGCAAAGCAGCGCGGGGCGCTCCGGGTTGCCGTCGGCGTCCTTCGGCCAGCGTGATAAAAGCTCACCGGGGACATTCAAGCTCCATTCGGCTTCACGCGACATGATGTCAATCAAGCTCCTTTCATGCAAAGCTATTTGTGATATTTTGAGCCTTCGTTTATCTTGAACGCGCGATAAATCTGCTCGGCGAGCATCACGCGCGCAAGGTGATGGGGGAAAGTCATTTCCGACATGCTCAGGCGCATATCGGCGCGCGATTTCACGCGCGCATCAAGCCCGAACGAGCCGCCCACAACAAAGCACAGCTTCGGCTTGCCCGAACCCTCGCGCGCCGCGACAAGCGCGGCCAAGCCCTCGCTTTTCATCTGCTTGCCCTCAACGCACATCGCCACAACGTAAGCGTCACCGGGTATCGCTTTCATGATTTCCGCCGACTCGCGTTCCAGCGCGGCGGCGATTTCTTTCGCGCTCGGCGCGTCGGAAAGGCGCTGCTCGGCAAGCTCGACGCAGTCGAGCTTGCAATAACTCTGCAAGCGCTTGGCGTACTCGGCAAAAGCGTCGATGAAAAACCTCTCGCGCATTTTGCCCACGCATATCAGCTTTATCGACAGCATACCGCGCTCTCCCCTATCGTCAAGTCCATGAATCCGTTGGCGGGGGCGCACAAAAGCTCGGCCTCAACGCCGCGCAAGGCCGCGTCCACCGTGTCAAGCGCGAGCTTGGGGGTGTTGTTCGTGCGGCTGAGGTGGCCGAGTACGATGCGCCGCGTCCCGCATTCGACGAGGGCGCGCGCAAGCTCACCGCAGTGAGCGTTTGACAAGTGCCCGGTGTCGGACAAAATGCGCTTCTTGAGGAAAATGGGATACGGCCCGTCCACGAGCATGCGCTCATCGTGGTTTGACTCGATGAGCACCGTGTCCGCCCCGCGAAGGGCGGCGAAAATCTCCTCCGTGACGCAGCCGGTGTCCGTCGCGACGGCGAAAACAGACCCGCCGCCCTCAACGCGATAACCGACGCTTTCATCGGTGTCATGGCTGGTGTGGAACGCGCGCAGTGTGAGCGCGCCGAGAGTGAACTCCTCGCCCACGGGGATGTTGTTCATCCCCTCGGTCAGCTCCGGCAGCATGCCGACAAGCCGATTTGCCACGGTGTGCGGGGCATAAATCGGCAAGCGGTGCTTTTTCGTCAGGGTTTTCAAGCCCATAATATGATCGGAGTGCTCATGCGTAATGAGCACTCCGCCGATGTTTTCCATTGATATCCCCGCTTGCGCAGTCGCTGACGCTATCCTGCGCGCAGAGATTCCGGCGTCGATCAATATATTTGTGTTGTCATGCGAGACAAGCAAGCAGTTCCCGTCGGAGCTGCTTGCGAATATACATACTCTCATCAGGACACGAACAAAACCTTGTCCGCCCCCTCCGGTTCGTCGGGGAAAGAGACAATTTCGATATCCGCGCCCAAAGTGCGCAGCTTGCCCACAAAGTTTTCATAGCCGCGCTCGATATAGTGGATATCCTCCACCACGGTCTCGCCGCAGGCGCACATGCCGGCGATCACCATCGCCGCGCCCGCGCGCAGATCGCAGGCCATGACCGGCGCGCCAGTCAGCTTTTTGCCGCCCTCGAAAACGGCGACACGACCGTCAACCTGAATCTCCGCGCCCATTTTGCGAAGCTCGTTGACGTATTTGAAGCGGTTGTCATATATGCCCTCGGTGATGACGCTCGTCCCCTCGGCAAGGCACAGCAGCACGCCCATCTGCGGCTGCATGTCCGTGGGGAAGCCGGGATA
>CAZUSM010000275.1:0-1983 GCA_964623675.1 uncultured Oscillospiraceae bacterium | reverse complement strand
CACGTATCCAGCTTGGAAGGCTGGTGTTCTACCATTGAACTACACCCGCATGGGGCTCTCTTCCTCATTCAGCCATGAGATAATACCATACTTTTGACCCGCCTGTCAACTGTTTTCGCGAAAAAGTTTGCGGCGGGGGCTTTATTTTGCCCCCGCCGGGGTCAAATCGGCATTTGTGAGGGGAACACGGGCGTTTTACTGCCGCTTATTCTGCGTGAAAAAGCGCTTGATTTTATAAAGGCGGTACTCGACCTGATTCTTGAACGGCTCCCAGCCGCCGGCGTTCATGACGAGCATATATAGCCCCAAGGCCACAAGGCACAAAAGCGCCACGAGCATGATGACAACCAACACGCCGTTGCCCGAACGCGCGGAATTATTCCGCCCGGCCTCCGGGGTGGGGCTTGGCGAGGCGGCGGGGGTGACAGCGGCGGAGGGAGAGGGCGCTGCCGTGGGGGCAGCGGTGGGCGCGGGCGAGGCGGCGGCGGAGTTGACCGTGACGGTGAACGTCGTGACATAATCGCCGTAGCGCACGCGCACGGCCTGTGACCCGGAGGAGGTGAACTTGCTCGGCTCACAGGTGAAGCCCGATTGAATGAGCTGAGTGCCGGCGGAATTGGTCAGCTTGAGGACAAGGCCGGCGGTGTCAATCGTGTCGCCGACGTTGTAAACCAGCTTGCCGGGCGAGGAAGCGATTTCAAGGGTGCTGACGGTCTGCACGGCGTCAACCGTGACGGAGAAGCGGCAGGTTTTTTCTTTATAGGTTATGGTAACATCCTGCGCGCCGGAGGCGGTGAACACTTTAGGCGAGTAGGTATAGCCGGAGTCGATGTCCTTATACGAATTGTCGGAATAGTACGCGCGGAAAACAAGGCCGGTGGGGTCAAAGCTGTCGCCCTGCTTGTAGGCGGTTTTGTTGGGGAGGATGACCATGCCGATGCCCTGGAGACTGTCCTCCTCGCTGACGACTGTGACGGGGATGGAGCAGGATTTGCCGGAATATGTGAGGGTGACGCTGGCCTGACCGGGAACGGTGAAGGACGCGGGGGAATAGGAAAAGCCCTCGATGATGACCTGCTGGGTGCCGTTATCATACGCCACGAGGATGGACGCGCCCGCCGTGTCGAAGCTCTCGCCGAGGCGATAGCTCATCTTGGTGGGGAGGGTGCTGATCATGATGCTTTGCACAACTGCCTCGGTGACGGAGACGGAGATGACCGGGGAGGACGCGCTGACGGCCTGACCCGCGCCGGAATTGGTGACGGTGCAGTAATAAAAGCCGAGGCCGGTGCGCGAGGTGTCGGCGATGTATTCCGGGCCTGTCGCGCCGGGAATGGCCGTGCCGCCGGAATTTGAGCCGGAGGTGGAGAGATACCACTGATAAGTCAGTGCCCCGCCGTCGGCGGCGGTGGCGGCAACGGTGAGGCGCGCGGTCGCGCCGACGTAGCAGGTGACATTGTCAGAGGCGTTGATGAGCGGCAGGGCGGGCAGAACGTCAAGCGAGCAGGTGATGACGTCGGTCACGCCGTCGGCGTCCGCCGCGGCGACGGAGAAATTATACTTCCCCGGCGCGGCAACCGCGCCGACAAGGCGCATGCGGTTGCCCGCGTCCACCGTGACTTCACAGCCCGCGGGGACGTTCTGCGTCTCGGCGATGCTGCCGCCGGGGGCGAGCGGGGCGATGTCGCGGTCAATCTGCGCGCCGGCCTGAACGCTGGCAAGCGACATGATGCTGTCGCCAAAGGCGCAGGGCGCGGCGGCCAGCAGCATAAGCACGGCAAGCGCCAGTGATATGATACGCTTTTTCATGGCAAAGTTGATTCCTTTCGTTTCAGGCGCGGCGGCAACGCGGCGCGCCATGAGCTTATATAATGGCACAAAGGCCGTCGGTTTGTCAACCGAAATAATCCTTATTCGTGAAAAAGACATCTGCGATGTAAATAGATGTGACCCAATTTCACGAAAAAATTAAAAGTCGGTACA
>CAZUSM010000274.1:0-1997 GCA_964623675.1 uncultured Oscillospiraceae bacterium | reverse complement strand
AGTGCGAAAACCATGCACAGTGCGAGCATCAGTGCGAGAAACTTTTTCATTAAGTATTCCTCCAATTGTATTTATATTCAAAGGCTTGTGCCTGAGAATACCTGCGCAAAATGCCGAAACGCGGCGAAACAGGGCGCGACAAGCGCACCCACGCCCGGTAGCACAAAGAAAAAGCGAAACCGATTTGGCATTTTTCTCATTTTGCAATACTCATTTCGACAATTGCAGTTTACTACGTTTAGCAAGGACTGTCAAGCACTATTTGTTAAGTATTTGTTACAGTGTTATGGATTTGTTACACTGCTCCTCTTCCGTGGAACATCAGCAGCCTGTACGGCTCGATTTCCAGCACGGTCGACAAATTGAACAGCAGCTCCATCGAGATCGGGCGGCATAGCTTGGGCGCTTCTATCGCGCCGAGGTGCTGGCGGCTGATGCCCACCTTTTCGGCAAGCTGCTCCTGCGTCAGCCCCGCGTGCTTGCGGTAATAGGCGATGTTGTAGCCCAGCTCTATGTATTTGCTTGTGTTATCAAAGCTGACCTTGGTTTTGACCTCCATGTGCGTTCCTCCCCAAGTAAGAGTATCGGCCGGGAGTATAACGCCGCCGGGGTTCATCTCCCGCCCGATAAAATCATAATTCAACCACCCCTTAAATTAAATTGTTTGTCACTTATCATTTGATATTTGACACGTGACAAAGCATAATAGTTAGTTGTCAAATAACAAATTTTCTTAATTGCGGAGGTCGTTGTATGTCAAAACGGGCACGCGGGGTGTATTCCGCCCGCGTCGGCGCTGCGCTTTTGGCGGCGGACATGTTGTATTTGGAGCTGATGCTGCGCATCACGACGCAGCAGCCGTTTTTCTCCGCCGGTGTGCCGGGCGGGCTGTGCACGGCGCTGAGCGCGGCGCTGTTGTTCGGCGCGCTGTGCTGCCTCATTCGGGGCGAAAAGCGCGCGTGGCGCGCGGAGGTCATCGTGTGCGCGGTGATGACGGTGTGGTTTCTTTTCTGCTGTTTGACCTATGACGCATACAAGGTCTTCATGCCGCCGGACATCATCGTCAGTCAGGCCGGCAACGCCGCGCGCGACTTCGGCGGCAACGTCGTGAGCACCGTCATAAAAAGTCTCCCGATTATTCTGCTTTACTTCGTGCCGCTTGTTGCGGCGGTGGTGCTGGCGCGCATCGCGCCTCGCGGCGCTCATGCGCGCATGCGCGCGCGTGGCCGCCTGCCGCTTCACCTGGGGCTGGGCGCGGTGGCGATGCTGGCGGCGGGGCTGCTGCTTTCAAACTGCACGGCGGCGCTGCGCGCGCAGTACGCGGTGTACACTTATGACTCCGCCATGAAAAATTACGGCGCGGTGGCCGCGCTTGTGCGCTCGGCGCTCCCCTCCGGGGACAAGTCCACGGCGGAGTTTTCGTCCTCCGTCGCGCTCTCCCCCGCCCCGACGGCGGATATTGACCCCGCCGCCCCCGTTGACAGTGCCGAGCCGGAGGATGTGGATTACGGCGAGAACATCATGGACATCGACTTTGACGCGCACGAAACCTCAAAGGCCAAGCTGAAATCGCTCGGCGAATATATTCAGAGCATTGAGCCGACGAAAAAGAACAAGTACACCGGCATGTTCGAGGGCAAAAACCTCATCCTCATCACCGCCGAGGCGTTTTCCAAGGAGGTCATCGACCCCGAACGCACCCCCACGCTTTATCGCCTGGCCACGCGCGGCATCGTCTTTGAGGACTTTTATCAGCCCGCTTGGGGCGGCAGCACGTCCACGGGCGAATATTCCTTCCTCACCGGCCTTGCGCCGATGGACGCGATGGTGATGATGTCCTCGCGCTCGGCGAACATGTACTTCACCATGGGCAACCAGCTCAAGCGCTTGGGGTACAATTCTTTCGGCTATCACAACGGCAATTACAACTATTACAGCCGCAACCTCACCGTGCCCAACATGGGCTATGACAGCTTCGTCGGCATCGGCAACGGCAT
>CAZUSM010000273.1:0-2009 GCA_964623675.1 uncultured Oscillospiraceae bacterium | reverse complement strand
AGTAGAACACGGCCTTGCCGGTTGCGAACTCGTCGTTGGCGTCGAAGCCGCCGGCTGCGAGGTCAGCGGGGTTGGCGGAGGCGTTGTTTATGTAGAGATCCCACAGGTTCTTGTAGTTGTCCATGTAAGCGCCGGTGATGGTGGCAGGGCAGGTCTCCCAAGCGGCGGGATCGTCAACGGACTCGTAGTAGTACTCAAGGTTGGCAAGGTGGCCGGTGAAGCGCCAGCTGGAGCTGGAATCCATTGCGGAGGAGGTGAAAGCGTCGAAGCCGAGCTCGTCAGCGCGGGCGTGGATGTCCTCGGCGACGGTCTTGAGGGAGTCGAAGTTGTTGATGTCGTCAATGCTGTAGCCGGCCTCGGCAAGCAGAGCCTTGTTGACAATGATGCCGTAGCACTCATAGCAGTAGCCGATGGAGCAGAGCTTGCCATCCTCGTCATAGAGGTTGTAAGCGTCGGTGGTCAGCTCGTTGGCGATGGCGGTGTCGGTCAGGTCAAGGCAATCCTCGCCCCAGGTGGTGATGGCGCCGGTGTTGCCGACGACAAACAGGGTGGGGGCTTCGCTCTTGTCCATCTCGGCGGTCAGGGTTTCCTGATAGGTGCCCTGAGCGGCGGTGAGGATGGTCACGGGCACGCCGGTCTCCTCGGTGTACATGGCGGCAACGTTCTTGAGAACCTCATCGGATTCCGGCTTGAAGTTGAGCCAGTAGACATAGCCCTTCGCCGCGCTCTCTTCGGCGGCGGGAGCGGCTTCCTCTGCAGGGGCGGCCTGCTCTGCGGGGGCTGCGGACTGGCCGCAGGCGCACAGGGCGAAGACCATGCACAGTGCCAGAAGCATTGCAAGAATCTTTTTCATTTGAAACTTACTCCTTATATATTTTTTGTCCCGTAGCGGGTTAAGCCCGCGCGGGCGTGGTATCTTCACATTCTTGTCGAATGAGAAAATCAACATTGATTATTTGAGCGAGAGATTTTTTTGCGTGGGGAAGTGCGCTTTTCGCAGGAATACCGAATGTATTTCAAGAAAAGCTCACGATGCCACGCGGAAAAAGATCCGCTCAAAGAGGCTTGACCGAGCCGCCTTTGCGTAGCCGCGCCTCGACACACACGTGCTTGGCATCGCCCCGTCCGTCGAGAATGTCCAGCAGAATGTGCACGGCCTCGCGCCCCATGGTCTCGGCCGGCTGCACCATCGTGGTGAGCGTGGGCGAGGCGAATTCCGATACGGTCAGCCCGTCAATCGCGATGACGGACACATCCCCCGGCACGGAAAGGCCGTTGTCCTCCAGCGCCTTCATCGCGGCCATGGCCGTCGTGTCGGACAGGGTCATCAGCGCGGTGAACTCCGCGCCGCTTTGCGCCAGCGCCGCCGCCCCGTCATAGCTTTCCGGCATCTCGAAGCATCCGCTCGTCTCCACGAGGAGCGCGGGGTCGAAGTCAATGCCGTTGTCGCGCAGCGCCGCGCGATAGCCGTTGTATCTCAGCTCGCTTATCGACCGGTCGTTGCACCCCGGCACGAGCGCCGCAATGCGCCGATGGCCGAGCTTTATCAGGTGTTCCACGGCGCGGTAGGCCGTGGCGTAATCGTCAATGGAAACGGAGGAATAGTCCCCCTCGTCGAGTGTGCCGAAGCAGTTTGTGAACGTGCAGCACACATACGGCACGCCCACCAGCGCCAGCTCCGCCGGGGTGTAGTCGAATCTCCCGCCGAGGAAGATTAGCCCGCGCAGCTTTTTCTCGCGTTCGAGTATCGCGCCGGCCTTCACCTCGTCCGCGTCCGAGTCGATGAAGTGCAGCACCATGGTGCTGCCGCTCTGCTCAATCTCGCGCGACACGGTTTTCAACAGCTCCGCGAAGAAAAGGTTGCCCATTCCGCGCACTATCACTCCGATTGCGTCCGACCGGCTTTTCACCAGGTCGCGCGCGCTGTTGTTGGGGATATACCCGCTGTCCTCCACGACGCGGCGCACCTTGCGCCGAACCTCGTCGCTGACGTCCGGGCGGTCGTTCAA
>CAZUSM010000272.1:0-2026 GCA_964623675.1 uncultured Oscillospiraceae bacterium | reverse complement strand
GCTGCTCAAAGCAGTCGCCCGGCGTGACGAACGCGCCCGTGTCGTGGTACATCTTGATGCAAAAATCATAAGACGGCACGTCATAATCATAATAAACCAGCGCGGTCGTGCCCGCCTCGGGCTTGGTGTAGCGAAAATGCGGGTGCTCGGCCACCCACGCGTCGAGAATGGCGAGGTTGTCGCGCACTATCTTGCGGTTGCGCGCGAGCATGGCGTCCTTGTGGCGCAGCGCCACGGCGGCCACGGCCTCGTCGAACATGCCGCAGCTGATAAGGTCATAGTCGCGGTGAGAAAGCAGCGCGGCCTTGACCGCCTCGTCGCGCGTGGCAATCCAGCCGAGGCGAAGCCCGGCGAGGGAGAACACCTTCGACATGCTGCTGACGGATATTCCCTTTTCATAAAGGTCGGCGATTGACTCGCTCCACTCGTCAGTCTGCGTGAGGTGGCGGTAAACCTCGTCGCAGAGGATATACGCGCCGACGGAGCGCGCGATTTCGACGATTTCGCGCAGGGCGTCATTGCTCATGAGCGCGCCGGTGGGGTTGTTGGGGTTGTTGATGCAAATCATCTTCGTCCCCGGCACGGCGAGGGCGCGCAGCTCGTCAAGGTCGACGTGGTAGCCGTTTTCCTGCTTGAGGTGCATCACGGCCAAGTCCGCGCCGATGGATTCGGGGATTGAATAAAGCTGCTGATAGGTCGGCATGATGCTGATGACGCGCTCGCCGGGGCTGATGAGCGAGCAGAACACGTGGTGGTTCGCGCCCGCCGCGCCGTGCGTGGGCACGACGTTTTCCGGCTTTATCGTCTTATAAAGCGAGGCGATGCCCTGCAAAAATTCCGGCTTGCCGAAAATGTCGCCGTAGGTCAGGCGTTTGGCGGAAAACTCGCGCAAAAACGCGTCCTTGTCCTCCCCGGCCAGCTCAAAAAGCTCGTCGAGCGACACCGAGTCCACGCAGGTCTCCGCGATGTTATACCGCGCCCCCACCTCATACTCGTTCATCCATTCCTCAACCGCAAAAGGCTTGATGTACATTGCTTTTCCTCCTGTGTGATAATAATATAGATAATATAAAGCCGACGCGAGCCGAATCTTGCCCGCCTAATAAAAAAGACACCCGAACCCAAGACTTATCAGGCGGTGAACGCCCGAATACCTACGTCTTAGGTCGGATGCCATTATTCCCTCACCCGGTGATGAGAGAAGCATTATTATTCAGCTTGCCGTCAGTATAGCCGAAAAATCACGCCGTGTCAAGGGGTATGCTGATTATAACTAAATATAGTTGCAATTTAGAGCGAATGGGTATATAATAGCATTGACAGGGGGAATGAGACGTGGGGCAAAAGGAAAAGCTTATTAAAAAGCTGAAATCAAAGCCAAAGGACATGACCTTTGAGGAAGCGGAAACTCTTTTGGGGTATCTATCTTACACGCGGAGCGACAAGGGGCGCACAAGCGGGTCGCGCGTGATATTCACAAGCGCCGACCACGCGCCGATTTTGCTGCACAAGCCACACCCGCGAAAAGAGCTTCTTGCCTATCAGGTCAAGCAGCTTGTTGACATACTCGAACAGGAGGGATTGCTGTGAACAACACCATGGAATACAAAGGCTATATCGGAAGTGTGGAGTTTTCCGAGGCGGACGGGGTTTTTTACGGGCGCGTGATGGGCATTCGCGCCTTGATAAGCTATGAGGGGACGAATGCAAGCGAGCTTGTTGCCGACTTTCACGGCGCGGTGGACGATTATCTCGCACTGTGCGAGGCGTCGGGCGAAACGCCCGAAAAAGCCTACAAGGGCAGCTTCAACGTCCGCGTCTCGCCGGAGCTTCACAAAGAGGCCGTGATTTACGCCGCCGCGCACCACATCACGCTCAACAGCTTCGTCGAGACCTCCATGCGTCAAGCCCTCGGCTCAAGGTAACAATCTTTACCACATCAAAATCCCCGGCGCTTTCGCGCCGGGGATTGCAGCCCGTCAAAAAAGCTCCACACAAGCGCCCTCGTTTCTGGTATAATGAAAGA
>CAZUSM010000271.1:0-2031 GCA_964623675.1 uncultured Oscillospiraceae bacterium | reverse complement strand
TACCCGGTGGTGTTGCCCAGCTCGGCGGAGCGGGTGTACCATTCGTGCGCGGCGGCATAGCTTTGCTCGACACCGAGGCCGCGCTCAAAGCACCAGCCGAGGTTGTTCATCGCCGTCGACTCGCCGAGCGCCGCGCCCTGCCGATACAGCTCCACCGCGCGCTCATAATCTACCTCGACGCCCAGCCCGCGCTCATAGCAATAGCCGAGATTCGTCACGGCCTCCGGTATGCCGTGCTCCGCCGCCTCGCGGTAGCATTCCACGGCTTTTTCATAGTCTCGCTCGACCTCAAACCCAAGCTGATATTTATATCCGAGGTCGTTGAGGTCGGCGTAATGGTCATACTCATCCGTTTTTGCGTCGGCGTTGCTCGCGCCGTCCGCCTCGGCGTCGCTGACGTCGGGCGTGACTGCCCTCGTCGATGTCCGCGCGCCGTCCTCTCCGGCAAAGGTCAGGCGCACGCTTGCCTCGCCGCAGGCGGACAAGCCCAGCGCCGCCAGCAGCAAAAGCGCCGCCGCCAATCTTTTCGCCCGCGCCAAGCCCATCGCCCCCAATCGTCATTTCTCGGCAAAATGATACTATATTTTCCCGCCCATTGCAATAGCCGCGCTTGCAAGTTGGGCGGAATTGATGTATAATCGTCGCATTAAATCGCAAAACAGCGGCGCTGTATGCGCGCCGCATGGATTCTCGGAGGTTTGGCATGAGAAATTTCATCGGAAAGCGTTTTCAGGTTTCGTCCGGGCCGGTGCTGTCGCTGGACACGGAGGCGCTCAGCCGCTATGACGACGTCATTGACCTGAGCATCGGAGACACGGATTTTGTCACGGACAGCGCGATAATCGACGCGGCCTTTCGCGACGCCAAGCGCGGGTACACCCATTATGGCGACCCCAAGGGCGACAAGGAGCTGATTTCCGCCGTGTGCGACGCGTGGCGCGCCGATTACGGCCAGCGCATTGACCCCGACCACGTGCTCATCACGGCGTCGAGCTGCCTTGGCATGGCGCTTGTGATGATGGCGGTGCTCGACGCGGGGGACGAGGTGATTGTCTTCTCCCCGTATTTCTCGCCCTATCGCAGTCAGATTGAGCTTGCCGGCGGCGTGTGCGTGGAAGTGCCGACCTACGCCAAGGAGGATTATGCCATTGACCCGGCGCGTCTGCGCGCGCACATCACGCCCAAAACCAAGGCGATTATTTTCAACAACCCCACCAACCCCACCGGCATGGGCTATGGCGAGGAGACCCTGCGCCTGCTCGCCGAGGTGGCCGAGGAGCACGATTTGCTCATCGTGGCCGATGAGATTTACACCACGTATCTTTTCGACGGCGATTATATCCCCATGCGCACCCTGCCCGGCATGGCCGAGCGCACAGTCACGCTCAACAGCTTCTCCAAAAACTTCATGATGACCGGCTGGCGCGTCGGCGCGATAATCGCAGAACCGGCGATTTTGAGCGTGGTGTCGAGCATCAACGGCGCGATGATTTACACCACGCCCGCCATCTCCCAGCGCGCCGCGCTGGAGGCGCTCAATCAGCGCCGGCGCATAAAAGAGACCTACGTCGAGGCGTACAGAGAGCGCCTGAACTACTCCGCCGACCGCCTCTCGGCGATGCCGTATCTCACACTTGTGCGCCCGAAGGGGACGTTTTATCTGTTCCCCGGCGTGGAGAAAACCGGCCTCACGGCAAGCGAATTTTGCGCGCGCCTTTTGGACGAGGCGCATGTCCTAGTCACCCCCGGCGACGCCTTCGGCTGCACCGGCAAGGGTCACATCCGCATCGCCTGCACCGTCGGCCTCGAAAAACTCAAAGCCGCCTACGACCGCATGGAAAAGCTGAAGTTTTGACGGATATTTATAATAGCATAGCATTAAAGGGAACGGCCGCGGCCGTTCCCTTTGTCTTGTCTCTTAAGAGCCAACCACAATTTAGGGGTGGGGAGTCAATCGACTCCCCACCCCGAAACTGTTGATATTCCGGCCTTTTTCCCGCGTCGCAAAAAACACCCAAGAAAAATTTTTCT
>CAZUSM010000270.1:0-2049 GCA_964623675.1 uncultured Oscillospiraceae bacterium | reverse complement strand
CTGGCGATGATGATGTTGACGACCTTGGTGTTCTGGCGGATGTTTTCAAACTTGTTGTAAAACTGGTCGAGGGTGATGGCCGTGACGCTTTCGGACTCGTTGAGGTAGAACTCGATTTCTTTCTCTGCCGAGAGGGGGTGAATCATGTTCGCGATGCCGCCGACGAGGTTGACCGCGTAAAACATGTAGACCGCCTGTGGGCAGTTGGGCATGGCGATGGTGACCTTGTCGCCCTCGCGCACACCGATGGTTTTCAGCGCCTTGGCGCAGCGCTCAATCTCGCGCACCAGCTCTTTGTAGGTGGTGGACTTGCCCATGAAGTCAAAGGCGATGTTGTTCGGGTACTGCTCGGCGACCTTGGCCACGGCCTCGAACATGCTGCCCTCAAAATAATCAAGGTGCAGCGGCACTTCGCCGACATAGTCCGCCCACGGGGTTTTTGCGGTGATTTCGCTCATTATTTTTCCTTCTTTCTTCTAACCTGTGGATGCAAAAGGCATCCAAGCTGGGATAACTTATTTATAATCGAAGCCGCTCGGCTCGGACAGGGGTTGGTCGAGGAGTTCGGGGTGCTCGAAAATGTATTTGACGAGCTTGAGACTGCGGGCGAAATAGAACCCGTCGCCGATGCGCTCATCAAGCGTCGCGCCCACGTCGATAACGTCGCGGATTTGGCGCGTGCCGTCGGGCATGAGGCGCTCTTCCTTGCGGAGTGTGCCGAGCGTGACCATGATGGAATTGGTGCCGTAATTGTTGAGGTGGTGGTACACGGCGGGGGCTTGGATGCTGCCGAGGTTGCTGGCGAGGATGGTGCAGTAATTGGGGTCGCCCTCGGTGAGCGCCTTGGGCATCAGCCCCCAAAAGTCCAGCCAGCGGATGATGCGGAACACCGGAATGAGCAGAAAGCGCGGGAGCTTGGCAAAGGCGTCAACCGCCGAGTCGATGCCGCCGGTGGAGTGCTCGCTCTTGCGCATTTTGGTGACGTCGCCGACGATATGGCGGCTGACGGAGTCGAGCGTGTCGCCGTCGCGGGCGGTGAGCGTCATGAGCGATTCCTCCGCGCCGTCTGCAAAGCGGCGCTTGGCCACGAAGCTGAGCGTGATGTCATGGCGCTCATAGGTGCGGCGGCCGGATATGTAGCGGTTCATGAGCGGGCGCTCTTTCACCATGCGCGCAAGGCACAGCAAAAACGCGTGGAATATCGTGGTTTTATACTCCGGGTGCTCGGCATTGCGCGCCTCGAGGAACTTTACAAGCTCGGTGGCGTCAAAGGTGTCGTGGAGATAAACCTCGCTGTCCGTGCGGTTGGGGAGAAGGTTCGTCATGACCGTTTGCAGCCCCGTCACCTCGCGCACCCAGCGCGCATCGCGCCTGTCGCCGCGGCGGCGTTTTCTCTTTTCCTCACTCATGCTTGTGTCCTCCTTGAATGTGTTCTCTCTATTCTCTCAAACCATGCGTGGCAGCCACGCTTGTTAATTTTATGGGTAACGTCCGATTCAAATTTTTCAAGCACAGTGATTCTAATTCCTTGGCGCGAAAAATGCAATATTTATTTCAAAAAATTGCAGTAATTTCAGGTATACTATTAGTAGAATCGGGCAAAAACGGCATGTTGCGCAAAGAAATCGGCGCGACTGATTGACGAAAGGGGCGGTCGGGTGTTATAATAAACCGAAATTATGACTAAAAGTCCGAACACATAATGGCATAAAAATCCAACACAAGAAAGAAAGGTGTTATTATGATTTGCAAATACTGCGGCAACGTTGTGGACGACAACGCGGCGAGCTGCCCTTACTGCGGCAGCGCGCTGGCCGATTATCCGGCGGCCGACGCTTATGACGACGGCGCATATCAGGCGCAGTACGCCGACGAGGGTTATGACGCCGCCGAGCAATACGCGCCCCCGGCAAAGAAAAAGGCCGGGGTGAAGCTGCCGAACGTGCCGGTGTCGACGATAATCTCGCTGGCAAGCGCGATTTTCAGCTTCATCTGCCTGACGACCGTCAGCTCCCTCAAGGCCGACATCAGCGACAGCACCAACTCCGT
>CAZUSM010000269.1:0-2049 GCA_964623675.1 uncultured Oscillospiraceae bacterium | reverse complement strand
CGACGTTATAGTAGCTGTGATAGAGCTTGACGAGGGAGATGATGTACTCGTTGACAATGTTGGGCTTGCGGGTCTTGGCGGCCTTGGCGACGAGGCCGGGAAACTCGCTCATCATCTTCATGAGCTGAAGCTCCTTCTCGTCGGTGAGGCGGTCATAGTTGTCAACGGGTTTGAAGGCAGGGATATCGGGGTTGCGGAGTATGGAGCACATACGGGAGTGGGCATACTGGGCGTAATATACGGGGTTGTTGTTGTCCTTGGCGACGGCCTGCTTGATATCGAAGTCCATCTGAGAGGAGATGTCCTTGCAGCTGAAGAACCAGTGTGCCGCGTCAACGCCGACTTCCTCGGTGAGCTCGCGGATGGTGATGGCGTTGCCGGTGCGCTTGCTCATCTTGACCTCGACGCCGTTTTCGACCATACGCACCATTTGGATGAGTTCGACGGAGAGAGTGTCCTTCGGGCAGCCAAGTGCGGAGAGGGCGGCCTGCATACGGGTGACGTAAGAGTGGTGATCCGCGCCCCAGAGGTTGACGAGCTTGGTGTAGCCGCGTTCGAGCTTGTAGACATGGTTGGCGATGTCGGGGGTGAGGTAAGAGAGCGTGCCGTCGCTCTTGCGGAGGACGCGGTCCTTATCGTCGCCATAGTCGGTGCTCTTGAACCAAAGTGCGCCGTCCTTTTCGTAAAGGAGACCTTTTTCGTCCATAAGCTTGAGGCAGTCGTTGATGCGCTGCATGTTGTTTTCATAGAAGAAGGTTTCGTGCACCCAGGAGACGATGTTGACGCCGAAGTTCTTCAGGTCGCGGTCAATCTTGTCGAGCTCGAGCTTCTTGCCGGTTTCCATGAAGTAGTGCAGGCGCTCGTCACCCTCGACGGAGAGCCACTTGTCGCCGTCTTTTTCGGCGATCATGTCAGCAATGTGCTTGACGTCCTCGGCGTGGTAGCCGTCTTCGGGCAGGGGGTATTCATCGGCGCGGCCGAAGTGCTCATAGTAGCGGGCAATGAGGGATTCACCGAGCTTGACGATTTGGTTGCCGGCGTCGTTGACGTAGAACTCGCGCAGGACGTCATAGCCGCTCTTTTCGAGCAGGCGGCAGATGGCCTCGCCCCAAACGGCGTTGCGCGCGTGGCCGCAGTGCAGGTCGCCCGTGGGGTTTGCGGAGACCCACTCGACGAGGATGCGCAGGCCGTTGCCGGAATCGTTCTTGCCGTAATCATCCTTGGCTTCGAGAACCTTGTTGATGACGCCGGAGAGCGCGTCACCGCGCAGACGGAAGTTGATGAAGCCGGGCTTGGCCACGGTGATGGTTTCGGCTTCGGGCAGAGCCTCGCGCAGCTTCGCGGCGAGCTCTTCGCCGATTTCCATGGGGGGCATGTGCAGCTCGCGGGCGAGGCGCATGGCCGTGCTGGACGCATAGTCGCCCATCTTGGGGTCACGCGGGACTTCGACCAAGAGGGTGTTTTCATCGCCCTCGATGCCGTAGCAGTCAAGCACGGCGTCGCTCAGGGCGTCATATATCTTTTTCTCAAAATCGCTCATTTTTCATTTGCCTCCATATTGATTGTGTTGTAGATATTCTCGGCTGCGCATAATTCTTTCAACTGGCGGCAAAAATCATTTGCCGAGTCGTTGTCCTGCATTATGAGCAAAATCGTGTCCGCACCGGCGAGAGAGCCGACGAAGCCGGGATGCTCCAGCTTGTCGATATACGCGCAGACGGCGTTGGCCATGCTGATGATGGTTTTGACGACGATGATGTTCTGCACCGCCGTGAACGACGGAGCGGACATCTGCGCAATATACTGAAGCTGTTCAACGCCCTTGCCGCTCTCGCTCAAGCCCGGATCGGCCACGTACATGGGAAGCCCGTCGGGCCCAATCTGCTTGACAAGACCAAGGGCGCGGATATCACGCGACACGGTGGACTGAGTGCACTCAATCCCGCGCGCGGAAAGCAGATCCATAAGCTCCTTTTGCGTCCTCACCTCGCGGTTTGATAGCAGTTCCAAAATCAACTGCTGTCGTCGCGCATTCACGGACACCCCCCC
>CAZUSM010000268.1:0-2058 GCA_964623675.1 uncultured Oscillospiraceae bacterium | reverse complement strand
CCAATCCCAATTAGAACACCCAGCCGCCGCGCCCCGCTCTTGGCTCTCTCTCAGAGAGAGCTGGCTCGGCGTAGCCGAGACTGAGAGAGTCACTCCGCGCCAACGGCGCGGTCTGCTTTTTTCACCGCACTTTGTACCGCGCCAATCCCAATTAGAACACCCAGCCGCCACGCCCCGCCCTCGGCTCTCTCTCAGAGAGAGCTGGCTCGGCGTAGCCGAGACTGAGAGAGTCACCCCGCGCCAACGGCGCGGTCTGCCTTTCCTACCAGCCCACGTTATCCCCAAATCCCAACAAGAACCACCCTCACCAACCCAAAAAGGGATTGCCGAACAATCACGACAATCCCTTTTAATCATCCGCTTTATTTCTCGCCCTTATCCGCGCTCTCAATAGCGGCGGCTTTCTTGGCCGCGCGCTTTTTCTTGCCGCGCTTGATCAGCTTCACCGCGACGAAAACCACCGCCGCGATTATAATCAGCGCCGGGAGCGACGCGACGAAGATAATCAGCAGGTCGCCGAGGTATTCCACCGTGTCCTCAATGCCGTCCTTCAGCGCCGACCACAGCCGCTCGCCGTAGCCGGGGCGGCTCACGCTTTCGGGGGTGTACTTCTCGACTTCCTCAATGCTCAAATTCACGGTGCTGTAGCTGACCTCGCGATCCCAGTTGTTCAGCTTGGATTGCAGCGCCTCGATTTGATACCGCAGCTCCGTCAGCTTCTCCTCAATCGTTATCACGTCCTCCACGCTTTCGGCCAGCTCCATCATCTCCAGCAGCCGCGCCTCTTGCGTCTCGTAGGCGGTCAGCCGCGCCTGCGTGTCATAGTATTGACTCGTCACGTTCTCGGTGTAGGTGTGGGTGTACGGCACGTTGCCGAGGTCGCCGAGCGTGCCCATCAGCGCGTCAAACTTCGCCGACGGAATGCGCATCACGTAGTATGCCGAGCGATAGCTCATGCGCCCGCGCGAGGTGTTGTAATAGTTCGCGCCGTTGATGCTGCTCGATTCAATCCATCCGCCGTATTTCGCCACAAGCTCTGTCACCTTGGCAGTCGCGCTGTCAAAATCCGTGGTCTCAACCGTGGCGTCGGCGGAATAGATTATCTTGCTTGGGTCAACGTCGGGCAAATCGCCCGCGCCCTCGGCCTCGGCGGCCTCCGGCATAGCGGCGCTGTTGCTCGAGGAAAGCCCGTACCCGGCCTCCTCGGCCACCGCCATGTCATAGCTTGCCTCAACGGCAAACGCCTGCGGCTCGGCCGCCGCCGTGTCGCTGTACTTCGCCGAGCTGCCGCACCCGCAAAGCGAAACAATCATCAGCCCCGCCAGCAAAAAACAAACAAATCTTTTCATCATGCCCTCCGTAGTTTTATTTTGTCCCAGAGTGATAATAGGACGAAATAAAAACGCAAAAGTTCCCTATAAAAACAATAATCCGCCCGAAGGCGGATTATATAATTCACTTATGATACAGCTTTTTCACCTGATAGCGCGGCTCGCAGGTTATGTTTATGCCGAGCTTTTTGAATTGGTCTTGGTCGACGTGGGAGAGGATGACCGTCGAGTGCGCCTCGCAGCCGCGCAGCTTGTCGAGCTGGTCGATGGCGTAGCCCGCGATGGGGTTCGTCACCGCGCAAATCGACAGCGCGATCAGCAACTCGTCCATGTGCAAGCGCGGGTTGTGGTTGCCCATGTGCTCGACCTTCAAATGCTGAATCGGCTCGATGATGCTCGGCGGAATGAGCAGCATTTTCTTGTCAATCCCGGCCAGCGCCTTCAGCGCGTTCATCAGGCACGCCGACGACGGGCCGAGCAGGGAAGTGGTCTTGCCCGTGATAATCCGCCCGTCGGGGAGCTGTATGGACACGGCGGGCGCGCCGGTCTCCTCCGCGCGCTTGAGCGCCGCCGCCACAACCGGGCGATCCTCCGTGGAAATCCCGGCCTTGCTCATCACAAGCTCGATTATCCGCGTCTCGCTCGGCTCGGAAAGCCCCTGATGCACGGCGCACGCCGTGGTGTAATACCGGCGGATAATCTCCTTTTTCGCGGCCTCGCAGCAGAC
>CAZUSM010000267.1:0-2058 GCA_964623675.1 uncultured Oscillospiraceae bacterium | reverse complement strand
GGGTACTGCTGGGTTTGGTTTATGTATATCCCAAGGCAGCTGGAAAGACTGCGCCCGGCGACAAGCGCGGGCACAAGCAGCGCGAAAAACACCGCCGGAACCCACAAAAGGTGCTTGGGCTTGACCCGCCCCATGAACAGCGCCACGCACAGCGCCGGCAGGGCGAATATCGCCTGAAGCTTGAACGAGAACGCCAGCGCCCAGCTAATCGCGCAAAGCCGCCCGTCGCCCTTGACGGCGGCGTACAGCGACATGACGCAAAAGGCCACGTATATCGAGTCGCACTGCGCCCACTGCGCCGAGTTCATCAGCACGGAGGGGATACCCAGCGTGACGATATACGACGCGAGCAGGATGCGCCGATCCTCCGTGACAAGTGCGAGCGTTTTCATCACGTAATAGGCCATCACGAGATCGAAAACGCACGAAAGCGCCTTTATCGGGATGATGGGCGCAATGTCCAGCCGGGAGAAAAACAGCAGGAAATAAAGATACGGCATGTTGTAATTGCCGATGGGCGTGACGAGCGCGTCGCGCACGTTGAGCGCGCCCAGTTTTTTCACCCAGTCGGCCAAAAACGCCGTATAGTCGCGCGATTCAAAGTACAGCAGGCACACGCGCGCGAATATCACGCACGCCAAACACGCCGCCGCGATGAAAAGCGACAGCGCGTCAAAGCGCTTTTGCGCGATGATGAGCGCCTGCGCGGCAAAAAACAGTACGGCAAAAATCACTGCCGTCGGCACAGGGTAGTAAACGTTCACCTTTTCCGCAGTCAGAATTACGAACACCCCGAACCCCACGGAAAGCAGCGCCGCGACGAGATATTCAATCGGCCTTTTTTCGTCTATTTTGTTCAAAACGGCGGTGGCCTTGCTCAATAAATCACCTTCATTTTTTTAGTAGGCAGACGGGAGTTGAACCCAAGCCGGTTTTGCCGTGCCGGGTTTCGCCCATACGTCGTTAAAGCCCTTGAAAATACACAAAGTATTCCCTGCGGGCTTTGCCTAGTCTGGGCAAAACCCAGCTACGGCAAAACTGCAAGCACCTGTCAGCCGAAGCTGACAGGCGGCAGGGGTTCGACTCCCGTCTGCCTAATCATATTATTTTACTATATAAACTCTTTTTCGTCAATCATTTCCCTGTTGAGCCGAAGCCGCCCGCGTCGCGCGCGGTGTCGTCAAGCGCGTCGGCCTCTTCAAAGTCGAGCGCGAGATAGGGAATGACGACGAGCTGGGCAATGCGCTCGCCGGGCTGAACCTCGCGCGCGACGGCGGAATCGTTGTGCAGCGCCACGGTATACTCCCCGCGGTAATCGCTGTCGCACACGCCCACGCAGTTTGCCGGGCGCAGACCCTGCTTGCTGGCAAGGCCGCTGCGCGCGAACACCGCGCCGAAATACCCCTCCGGCACGGCAATCGAAAGCCCCGTGCCGACCATCGCGGTCTCGCCCGGCGCGATGACGACGGGCGCGTCCATGCACGCGCGCAAATCATACCCCGCCGCCGAGGCCGACCCTCGCACCGGCGCCGCCGCGTCCCCGCGCAGTTTTTTGAACAATATCTTCATCTCACGCACCTCACAATCAAACTATCAAGATTATATCATATAATTTTAATTTCACAAGCAAAACCGTGGGACTCGGCACAGAATGCCGAATTTGGACGAGGGGTGGGGAAATAGAATGGAGTGAGGTGAAGCCTATGCTTTGTAGCACTCTTTTTCTATTGACAAACGTTTTGCTGATGCTGCGCATTGCGCCGGGAGATTCGTTCCCCAAGCCGCTGAGCGCCGAGGAGGAGCAGCGCTGTCTCGCGCGGTGGGCGGAGGAGGGCGACGTGGACGCGCGCAACACGCTCGTTGAGCACAATTTGCGGCTCGTCGCGCACATCATGAAAAAATACTACACACAGACCGACGACACGGACGACCTGATATCCATCGGGACAATCGGTTTGATAAAGGGGATAAACACCTACCGCGCGGACAGGGGCGTGCGTCTCGCCACCTACGCCAGCCGGTGCATTGAAAACGAGATACTCATGCACTTTCGTTCGC
>CAZUSM010000266.1:0-2074 GCA_964623675.1 uncultured Oscillospiraceae bacterium | reverse complement strand
CCCTCGTCGGGGACGAGGATGGCGTTCATGTGCTTGGCGAGGGTGGACTTGCCGGAGCCGTTGTGCCCCAGCACGGCCACAAATTGCCCGCGCTCGATGGTCAAATCTATCCCGCACAGGCTTTCCAGCTCGTCGCCGGGATAGGTGTAATGTACGTTTTTGAAGCTTATTATTGCCATAATACTTGCCCGCGTGTCAGCGCTCCCAGCGGCAGGTCGCGCCGCAGGGCAGACACAGCCCGCTCTCCGTGACCGGCAGGCCAAGCTCCTGAGCCTCGGAGCGGCCGCCGAATTTCTTTGTGAATATGCTCTCCGTCACATAGCTCAAAACCGACGCGGAGAGGCCGGTGGTGTAAGAGTTGATGATGACGAAAAGCGGGTCATCACTCAACACGCCCGCGCACAGCGACACGAACGGCCAGAGGTTCGTCTCAAGCTTCCACACCTCGCCCCCCGGCCCGCGCCCGTAGGACGGCGGGTCCATGATGATCGCGTCATAGCGGCGGCCGCGGCGGATTTCGCGCTCGACAAACTTGGCGCAGTCGTCCACAATCCAGCGTATGGGCGCATCGGCAACGCCGGAGGAGGCGGCGTTATCCTTGCCCCAGGCCACCATGCCCTTGGCCGCGTCCACGTGGCACACGCTCGCCCCCGCCTTGGCGCAGGCGACCGTCGCCGCGCCGGTATAGCCGAAGAGGTTCAGCACTCTGATCTCCCGCCCGGCGGAGCGGATTTTGTCCATCGCCCAGTCCCAGTTGCATGCCTGCTCCGGGAAAAGGCCGGTGTGCTTGAAGTTCATGGGCTTGACGTTGAAGGTAAGCTCGCCGTAACGAATCTTCCAGTTTTCCGGCAAGCGCCCCTTGTCCCAGCTTCCGCCGCCGCTTTCACTGCGGCGGTAACGCGCGTCGCGGTCGTTCCAGTGGGAGTTTCGGCGGGGCGTTTCCCATATTGCCTGCGGGTCGGGGCGGACGAGGTAATACTTCCCCCAGCGCTCCAGCTTTTCCCCGCGTGAACAGTCTATCAGCTCAAAATCCTGCCATTTATCAGAAAACCACATATCAATCTCCATTGCGCCCCGGCTTGGGGCGGCTGTACATACTATGACACGTTATTCTATCATTAAACCGCCCACGGGTCAACTGAAAATCGCATTTGCCTGCATACCGCGCAAGAAATAGTGTACATTCAGAAAAATTATGTTATAATATGCAATATTCCTGCATATTAACACGAACGGGGCACGGTGTGATGAAAAAGGCTGTTTCGGCTGTCCTTATCGCGGCAAGCTTGGTGTACATTTTTTCAAGCTGCAGCGGGCACTTTTTGAATAAAACCGCACAGGGCGCGCGCGAGCTGACGGCGGCGGAGACGCTGTTGTCCCTGTGCCCGTGGCAGAGCCGCGACGGCGGGGAGAATGAGCTGGTGTTTTCCGATGATTTGACCGGGCGCGCGGGCGCGGCGTCGTTTGAATGGCGCGCCGACGGCGGCGAGGTGACACTGCGCTTTTTCCCCGGCTCAACCATCGGCGCGGAGCGCGAGCTGACGCTTGACACCGACTCCGCCGCGCCGAGTCTGGATTATAACGGCGCGACGTTCGCGCCGGGGCTTATCATGCCGGCCTCGCCCGCCGAGGCCGAGCCGACGCCGCCCCAGCCAACGGAGGAGGAACTGCTCGGTCAGGCAATTGCGGATTACGCCCTCGGCTTTTTGGGCTGGAATTATAAATACGGCGGGAAAACGCCGGAGACGGGCTTTGACTGTTCGGGGCTGGTGTACTATATCTATGAGCAGCACGGCTACCGCCTTGAGCGCGTGGCCGCCGAGCAGGCCAAGCAGGGCGTCGAGATTGCGCACGACGCGCTCATGCCCGGCGATATTCTCGGCTTTTACACCTCCGGCAAGTACGTCGGCCACATCGGCATCTACGTCGGCAACGGGTATTACGTGCACGCGATGGGCGCGGCCTACGGCGTGGTGCTGACCTCGCTGGACGACAAATACAGCCAGCGCGACTACACCGCCCGCCGCATAATCGGCTGTGACGAGCTCTTGGCCGAGAACGTGACCGCGGTGCA
>CAZUSM010000265.1:0-2082 GCA_964623675.1 uncultured Oscillospiraceae bacterium | reverse complement strand
CTGATTGACCATGGGCTTTATGCGCGCGAAGGACGCAATGTCCACCATGCGGTCGGGGTAAAAGTTCGCCACGCCGATGGCGCGCAGCTTGCCCTCGTCGTACAAATCCTCAAGGGCGCGATACGCCCCGTAAACATCATTAAACGGCTGGTGCAGAAGGCACAGGTCAAGATAATCCGTTTGCAGCTTGCGCATGGATTCCAGCACCGAGGCGCGCGCGGCGTCATAGCCGTAATGCTCAAGCCAGACCTTGGTGGTGAGAAACACGTCCTCGCGCGCGACGCCGCTTTTCGCGATCGCGCTGCCGACCTCTTCCTCGTTGAAATACGACTGCGCCGTGTCGATGAGGCGATAGCCGACATCAAGCGCGTCGAGGACACAGCGCTCACACTCGGACTTGGGTATCTGATACACGCCGTAGCCCAATTGCGGCATTTTCACGCCGTTATGAAGCGTCACATAATTCATCGAATAACCCCTTTTCTTGCGTTGTCGGCACTGATATGGTATGATATCAATGTTCAAGGAGATTATAAAACTTAAAGCCGACTTTAAGTCAAGAGCCTTGGGCAATAATTTTTACGTGAGGGGTCAAAATGCTGTACACCGTGGGAGAGATGGCCAAGCGCATGGGCGTGAGCGCGTCGACACTGAGATATTACGACCAAGAGGGGCTGTTGCCGTTTGTGGAGCGCTCGTCGGGCGGGATGCGCATGTTCAAGGAGAGCGACTATGAATGGCTGAAAATTATAGAATGCCTGAAGAAAACGGGCATGCCGCTCAAGGACATTCGCGGGTTCATCCTCATGGCGATTGAGGGTGACGCGACGATAGACGCGCGCTTAGAGCTCATCATAAAGCAGCAGGAGGCCGTGCGCCGACAGCTCGACGAGCTTCAAGAGACGCTGGAAACGCTGGATTTCAAGCGGTGGTACTACGAAACGGCAAAGAGCGCCGGGACGACGGCTGTGCCGCGCGGCATGACGGCAGACGAGCTGCCCGAACGCTTCCGCGCGACGCGCAAAAAGCTGCGCGGCGAGTAAACTCGGCGAGATTGCGCGATTTCTACTAATACTTCTTTTAGATTTTGCTGTATAATATACATTATACTTGAACAACGAGGCTGAGAAACATGGGTCTTTCCGCAAAGCTGATAAGAGCACAACTGAATTTCTTCAAGCCCTTTGTGGCCGGGTGCTCGCTGGAGACGACGCGCCGGGGGCAGGACAAGCTCGGCGAGCTGATGGAGGCCGTGCACCGGCACGACGTGATTGTCCAAGTGCACAACTTTGAAAACTTCGAGGGCGCGTGGGTCATGCCGAAGGAAGAACGGCGCTCCGGCGTGATACTCTATCTCCACGGCGGCGGGTACACCTGCGGCGACATTGAGTATGCCAAGGGCTTCGCCTCGACGCTGGCGAGCGAGTGCGGGGTGAGGGTGTTTTGCGCGGCGTACCGCCTCGCGCCGGAAACGCGCTTCCCCGGCGCGCTGGACGACGCCGAGGAGAGCTACCGCTATCTTTTATCCAAGGGCTTTGAGCCGGAGCAAATCTGCCTTTGCGGAGAGAGCGCGGGCGGCGGGCTGATATACGCGCTGTGTCTGCGTCTGCGCGAGCGCGCGTTGCCGCTGCCGTGCGGGATAATCGCGATTTCGCCGTGGGTCGACCTGACCGGGAGCGGCGAATCGTATCAATACAACCGCGAGAATGACCCGTCGCTTTCCGAGGAGCTTTTGCGCTTTTACGCCGAGTGCTACACGGATGATGTGAAAAATCCGGAGGTCTCGCCGCTGTTCGGCGAGCTGGGCGGCCTGCCCCCGTCGCTCATCTTCGCGGGCGGGGACGAGATATTGCTGGAAGACGCGAAAAGGCTGCACGAAAAGCTGGTGGCGTCGGGGTGTGAAAGCAAGCTCATCATCGCGCCGGAGAGATGGCATGTCTATGTGCTGTACGGTCTGCACGAAAATGCTGACGATTATGACACCATGCGGCAGTTTTTGGCGCGCGTGCTGGACAAATCGGCCAAGCCGCAGTGGCTGAGGCTGGACAACGCGGCGAAAATCTATCCCGCCGCGCTCAGGCG
>CAZUSM010000264.1:0-2087 GCA_964623675.1 uncultured Oscillospiraceae bacterium | reverse complement strand
TGGCTGACAGTGCACACGCGCATTGACTTTTTCGCGCCCGCCAAGCTCATGGATGCGCTGGAGGGCATAACCTGGCCCGAACCGTGCAACGCCCGCGCCTATCGCAGCTACAGGAGCTATGCCCTCGAACGCGGCGGCGAGACCGTCGCCCTCGGCAGGACACTGTGGGCGATACTCGGCAGCGAGGGGCGGCTGATGCAGTTTTCGTCCGCGGGCTTTCCGGAGGACTATGTGTTTTCCGAGCGGCAGGGCATCGCCGACGCGCCCGCGCGCTTCGCCGACGACTTTGACGAGGGCGACCTTGTCAGGCATTACACCGTGCGCTCGACCGACATTGACCTCGGCCACCACATGAACAACGTCGCCTACGTGCGCGCGCTGCTCGACTGCTTCCCCGCCGCCGTGCTCGATTCGGGCGCGGTGCGCTCGATGGAGGTGCACTACGCGGCGCAATGCCGCGAGGGCGAGGAGCTGTCCGTGTATCTCAAGCGCGAGGGCGCGCTGTGCCGCATGGCCGTCAAGCGCCCGGAGGGCAAAACCGCCACCCTCGCCTCCGTCACCTTCGCCGACGAGCAATAAAACCACCCAAGGCCGCGATCCCCGCTCGCGGCCTTTTTGCGCACAGGGGGAATGGTTTTCTGCATATAAAGCGGGAGGTTTATATGCAGAAACGCGGAATATACGCTTGTGTTTCTGCATATAATATGCTATATTTATATGCAGAAAGGTCGGTGGCTTATGCGCAAATTCGATTATTCATTCTTAAATAACGGGCTTCTCCCGTCGCGGCTTGTGAATCTGACAGCGGGCATCGCCGAGTTGAAAACCATGGCCTCGGTGAGGAAGGACGAGCATGTCCGCATTTTCACCGAGCTGGAGGCCGTGGCGAAGGTGCAATCCGTCAAAAGTTCAAACGCGATTGAGGGCATTGTGACAAGTGACGAGCGCATTGCCGCGATCGTCAACCAAAACAGCGCCCCGCTCAACCACAACGAGGCCGAAATCGCCGGGTACAGGGACGCATTGCGCATGATTCACACGGACCACGCCTCTTTGAGCTTTTACCGGAGAGATATTCTGCGCTTGCACGAGCTGATGATGAGCTATTCCGTCGGCGGCGACGGCGGCAGGTACAAGGCCGAGGACAACGTCATTTTGGAAATCGACGCCGACGGAAACCGCCGCGTGCGCTTTCGCCCCACCCCCGCCGCCGAGACCGAGCGCGCCATGGAGCAGCTGGAGCTTGCGTACATCGACGCGCGCGACAACGCCGATATCAGCCCCCTGCTTTTGACCCCCTGCGTCATACTCGATTTTCTCTGCATTCACCCCTTCCGCGACGGAAACGGGCGTATGTCGCGCCTGCTGTCGCTGCTGCTTTTGTACAAAAGCGGGTTCGACGTGGGCAAATACGTGTCCTTTGAAGAGCAAATCAACAACTCCAAGGCGTATTATTACGAGGCCTTGCGCCAATCCTCCGTCGGCTGGCAGCAGGGCGAAAACAGCTATTTCCCCTTTGCGGAGAGCTTTCTCGCCACGCTTTACTCATGCTATAAAGAGCTGGACAAGCGCTTCGCCGTCGTCAACGGCAAGAAAATCACCAAGAAAAACCGCGTCGAGGCCACCGTGCTCAACAGCCTCACCCCGCTCTCCAAGGCCGAAATATGCCGCATTCTGCCCGATGTCAGCCCCACCACGGTTGAGGCCGTGCTCAGCTCGATGGTGAAATCCGGCGCAATACGCCGCATCGGAGCGTCTCGCTCAACAAGATATATCAAAAACTAGGCGGTCTTGCGACTCGCCTAGTTTTAATATCATCCGTTTTCCTCCCCCGCTAGGGGCAAAGTCACGGTGAACTCGCTGCCTTGGTTGGGGGTGCTTTTCACGGCGACGGCGCCGCCGTGAAACTCGCTTATCTCCTTGACCATCGCAAGGCCGAGGCCGCTGCCGCCGTCCTCGCCGCGCGAGGCGTCGGCCTGCCAAAAGCGCTGCCAAATGCAGTCGATGTCCTCCGGCGCGATGCCGATGCCGTCATCGGCCACGGTGAGCGCGGCCATGTCGCCCGCGCGGCGGAGCGACACGGCAAT
>CAZUSM010000263.1:0-2088 GCA_964623675.1 uncultured Oscillospiraceae bacterium | reverse complement strand
TGCCGCCGTTGACGCGGGAATAGTGGCTGGTGCAGACGGCCTTGGGGCGCGAGGTCGAGCCGGAGGTGAAGAGAATGGTGGAGGTGTCCTGCGGCGTGACGAGCGCCGCCGCCGCGCGAACCTCAGCCGCGCCCACAGGCGCAAGCTCCGTAAACACGGGGTATTTCGCCCCGCAGGGGTTGAGCGAGAGTATCTTTTCAAGGCACTTCGGGCACTCGACGCCGGCAAACAGCTCTTCAAAATGCCCCTCGCCCTTGTCGGAATAGCCCAGCAGCAGCACCGAGGACTCGGTCTGCTCGATGAGCGGGAGAAGCTCCGGGATATTGAGGCTGGTGTTGAGCATGACGGACATTGCGCCGATGTACTCAATGGCGTACATGGTGATGATTCCGACGGGTCTGGGGTCGGAAAGGAGGGCGACGCGGTCACCCCGGCGCACGCCCAGCGCCATCAGGCGCCCCGCGCACTCGATGACGCGCGCTTCAAGCTCGACATAGCTCGTCTCGCGTCCGTCAAACCACAGCGCGGCTCTGTCCGGGTGTTTTTCCGCCGTGCGGCGAAGCAGCTGGGGAAGGGTCAGGTTTTCCAAAGGCAGCATATCTTTTTCCACCAATCTTTCAAGTGTATTTGTTGTCATTTTCGCGTGAATGGGTGCGTTTCACAGGTTTCCGGGCAGGAATTTGTTCTTGATCTCGTCCATTTTGCCGCAGCCGAGCCGCCCCTCAGGGCAATAGCCCTTCACCACGCACGACGGCCCCATCGCGTTGAAAACCTTGGGGCAACTACCGCGCAGGAGACGCAGCAGCGCCGTTGCAACGGCGCGGATTTCCCACTGCGCGCGTTGGCATGTGCGCAGCTCGAAAAAGAGCAGCAGCTCGCGCGCGTTCATGGACGACACCACGTCGGCCAACGTCCCGCTGAGTGCAAAATAACGGCGATAATCGCGGCAAAGGGCGTCGCCCTCGTGCGCTTTCAGCGTATTATGCGCGCGCTCCACGGCGGCGAGATAGACCCGGCGCGCCTCGGCGTTTTCGCTCACCGAGTTGGGCAGAATGACGCGCGCGGGGTCGAGCGCGTCCAGCGGGGGGACGATGAGCGTTTGCATTCTGTGCCGCGCGAGATGCGTGATGCCGGAAAGGGTCAGATCGCGCACGGAGTAGGCGTAGTTCAAAAGCTCCAGCTCGCGCGGACGCGCGACCTTTATGAGCCCGGCGGCGTCGCTCGGCGCGTTCCCCGTGAGCGGCGCTGCCGCCGCGATGAGCGCGGCGGGGTCAACCGGGGCGGACAAAAGCTCAACCCCGCCCGCCTCGGCGGCGGGGACGAGGCGCAGCTCGCCGAGCGCCGCGCACGGCACACCCGCCGTCGGAGCGCAGGCTTTTTCCGCCGTGGCGATATACCCGGCCACGCCGGGGAAGAGCGCCGCGAGCTGCTCTTCAAGCTGGCGGGCAAGCTCCTTGAGCTCCGGCACGGCGCTGCCGCGCCCGGACTTCATCTGCGCGATGATGTGCACAAGCTCGCGCGCGTTGACCGTGCAATAAAAATTGCTGCACAGGGAGTAGGGCAGGATGAAGCGCGCGTCCTCGCGCGGCACGTCGAGCTCGACAAGGCGCTTGTAGGCCGCGAAAAGCGCGTCCATGTACTCGCAGTAAAATTCTTTTTCCGCGCCGTCAAGCTCCGGAGGAATATAATACCCCTGCCCGGCAAAATCGACGTAACGGCGGGATTTCACCGTGAATGAGGCGAGCCGGTGCTCGATGAAAAATTGCTCGACATACACCGACACATTGCGCACCGCCAGCGAGAACACCGCGTGCTCAATCACCGAGCTGTGCCCGGAGGAGAGCACCTTGCCGATGAGGCGGCGGTTGGCCTCGCCGTCGGCGGCCTTGTCGAAAAGCTCATAGGCGTCGCCGGGGGTGGTGGATATTCTCGCCGCGCATGCGCTCACGCGCTCGCCGTCGAGATTATGGCTGACTATTCGGGCGTTTGCATATTCGTGCATGATACGTCCTCCGAATTATTATAAAATCATTTAATTATATCCTATCCGGCCTTAAATTTCAATCTTGGATTAAGCACGGCGCGCAT
>CAZUSM010000262.1:0-2091 GCA_964623675.1 uncultured Oscillospiraceae bacterium | reverse complement strand
CGGGCACTTCGACCCAATCGAGCTTGACGCCGTAAGCGTCGAGCATGGTGCGCACATCGCCGGGATTGTCCGCCGGGCCGAAATCGCACAGCTCATGCAGTGACGGCTCAATCTCAAAGCGCCCTCTGCGGAAGCTCGTCGCCGCACCGCCGGGCAGATTGTGCTGTTCAATCAGCAGGGTCTTCTTCCCCGCCAATTGACATTGCAGTGCCGCAGACAGACCGGCGTTACCAGCGCCCACGACAACTATGTCATATTTCGCCATAATTTTCCCCTTTCCGAGTATGTGTATATTGGTGGCCATGCCACGTTGTTAATAATATATCACATTTATATGGGATATTCAATATATAATTATGACAAAGGGCTGATAATTGTCGTGATATTTTGCGTCACTATGCTTGCTTGTCAGTTGTAAAGCCGTATCCCCTGCGCGGCTTTTATCAATTCGTCACTTGTGAGCTTGTTTGCGGCGAGGGTGAAGGTCAAGCCGTGTTCGGCTTCTTGCCACGTGAGGCGAAAAGGTGTTCCGTCCGGCTTTTCCAAAAGCCATGCGACGTTGCCGTCAACGCTCAGCTCCGTGAACGATATTTCACCATATCCGGCGTCGGGTGTGCGATAATAATCCACGTATCCGGCAAGGTCGGTGACGGATTGTTCATAGTCGAGCTTGATTTCATTGTGCCCGGCGTCGGCATATACGCGCGTAATGTACCCGAACTCGCCCGCCGTGCCGTAGGTGACATGCTCGGCATACCCCTGCGGCGCGGCAATGCGCCAGTCGCCGAGTTCGGCGAGGGCGCGGGTGGTTTCCTCGTCAATGGGCGGGTAGTTGTCCGTTTCGTGCACGGCGGCGGCCAAGGCGAGCGCGTCATAATCGCCCTTTACGCAAAGGCGCATGCCCACGCCGCGTTCCTCTATCGTCCAATAAACGTACTTCCAGCCGTTGTCGACCACATAATATACGCCGCTGTTGCCATTCACGGTGACGTTCTCTTTGCTGAGTACTTCAGCGGAAAAATAGCTGTCGAGATAGTTTTTCGGCTTTTCGTAAATGAGGCTTATTATATCGCCGTCGCTGTTTTGATAGTCCGTGCGCGCTTCGTCGGCGCGGTAATAGCTTTTTGTTTGCACAAACCCGGCGGGTAGCTCGCCCATCTCCCACACGCCCATGAAAAACGCTTCGTCGTCCGTGCTTTCAAAACCGACTGCTGGGAGCTGTTCGCTGTCGATTCCGATGGTGCTGTCCAGCACTGCGGCACGGCGCAACGCGGCGTAAGCCGCCGTGCCCAGCGCCATGATGAGCACCGCCGCAAGGGCGAGCGCGGCCATGCGCTTGCCGAATGCGCGCCGTTTCGGCGCTGCGCTGATATATTCCGCCCCGGCATTCATGATATCATCATCACATGCCCCGTCAATTGCGCGCAACAGCGCGAAGGAATCTAACATAAATCCCCCTCCTCAATAAAGGCTTTCAATTTTTTGCGTGTGCGAAAAAGCACGGTTTTCGTCTTGCTCTCCGTGAAGCCGAGCGCGGCGGAAATGTCCTTCACCGGGGCAAGATACCAATAGCGCAGGAGAAAAACGCGTTTTTCCGCGTCGCCGAGCGTCGCGACAAAGCGGCGAATGACGGCTTGAAGCTCGCGCTCCTCAACCTCGCGCTCGACATTTTGCTCGCCGGGAATACACTCGGCAAGCTCATCGAGCGCGAGCGCGACTTCTCCCCCGCCGCGCTTTTGCCGCGCTTCCGCTTTCACGCGGTTGAGTGCGAGATTGCGCGTGATTCGACAAAGAAATGCCCCCAGCGACGTCGGGCGCTTGTCCGGCATGAGATTCCACGCACGAAAGAGCGTGTCATTGACGCACTCCTCCGCGTCATCATCCCTGCCGCAAATGTTATAGGCGATTGTGTGGCAGTAACGGCCATACTTTTTCTCGCTCTCGCTTATCGCCGCGTCCGAGCGCTGCCAATAAAGCTCAATTATCGTATTGTCGTCCATATCCAACCTCCTTGCATGTCATTTCAAAGGCCTTTCACCCTTATAGACAACAAAACCACGCAAAAGGTTGCACGAATTATTGGGTGGATTG
>CAZUSM010000261.1:0-2111 GCA_964623675.1 uncultured Oscillospiraceae bacterium | reverse complement strand
CGTCCTCATAGTACTGGGTGCAGGCCTCGGTGGTGATGGTGAAGCCCTGGGGCACGGGGAGACCGATGTTGGTCATCTCGGCGAGGTTTGCGCCCTTGCCGCCCAGCAGCTCACGCATCTTTGCGTTGCCCTCGGAAAACAGATAAACGTATTTCTTGCTCATTCGTTTCGATCCTTTCTTTTGTCGAAATAGTCCGGCGGCAGAGGCTCAACTCCCGCCGAAAAATGCTAAAACAATCTATACAATCAGCCAAACCTTAGAATATCACAAATCCCACCCAATAATCAAGTGCTTTTGTGAATAAATCTGGGTTTATTTTCGCAGTTTTATCGTCATTCCGCTGTGCGAAATCACAAATCGCTAATTTTTTCACAGAGTTCGGCATATTGCGCGATGGTCAGCGCCTCGCCGCGCACGCGGATATCCAGCCCGCAGTCGGCAATGCAGTGCTCCGCCGCGGCCTTATCCAGCCCCAAGCCGGAGGCAAGGGCGTTGACGAGCGTTTTGCGCCGCTGATTGAACGCCGCGCGCACGATTTTGAACAGCAGCTTTTCATCGCGCACCGTGTACGGCGCGCACTCGCGCCGCGTCAGGCGGATGACCGAGCTTGTCACCTTCGGCTGCGGGATGAAGCAGCCGGGGGGCACGTCAAACAGCAGCTCGGTGTGCATGTACCACTGGACGAAGATGCCGAACGCGCCGTAATCGGCGGTGTCGGCCTCGGCGCATATCCGTCGCGCCACCTCGCGCTGAATCATCACCGTGATGCTGTCAAACTCGCCGCTTTCGATGAGCTTGGTGAGCACCGGTGTCGTCACATTATACGGCAAATTCGCGCACACTACAGGGCGCAGGGGGGCAAAATGCTTGCTGACAAGCGCATTTATATTCTGCTTCAAAACGTCGCCGAATATGACCTCGACGTTGTTGCAATCGGCCAGCGTTTCGGCCAAGACGGGGCGCAGGGCGTTGTCCAGCTCCACGGCCATGACCTTGCCCGCGCGCGCACTCAGCTCGCGCGTGAGACAGCCGACGCCGGGGCCAATCTCCAGCACGCCGACGTCCTCCCCCAGCCGCGCCGCGTCCGCGATGTCGCGCGGAATCCACGCCGCCGTGAGGAAGTTTTGACCCAGCGACTTTGAAAAGCGAAACCCGTGGCGGGACAAAAGCTCGCGAATGTCGTTTATATCCGTCAGGTTCATTTGAATTTTTTATACCTCAACCACTGCCCGGCAAGGCACATGCCGATGAGCACGAGGCCGCAGAGCTTGGTGAATGTTCCCGCCGTGCTGTAGGCAAACAGCACCACCAGCGCCAAGAGCGCAACCACCGTCCAAACTATCGCGGCGATGAGATAATACGTGGGGCTTTTTCTGTCGTTCATATCTTCCTCCTATTTATTCTTCAGCAGCTTTTCATACGCCTGACGCGCGCCGTCGTGCCCGGCGTCGCATTTGATCACCACGTTCCCGCGATAGCGGAAGCCGGTGTCGCGCAAAAGGCGCTGCATGGATTTGTTTTTTCTGTGCGTGTCACAGCGGACGTATCTATACCCGAACTCGCGCGCCTGCGCCTCGACGCATTTGATCATCGCCTCGGACATGCCGCTGCCGCGGTATTCCGCGGCGACGGCACTGCGGTGCAGTGTGCAATACGGCGCGTCGCCGCTCCACTTGCCGTCGGTGATGGCGTCGTAGGCCGACTCCGGGGCGCGCGCGAGGGTGAAAAACGCCGCCGTGTCCGCCCCGTGCGTCACCACGAACAGCTCGCCGCGCGCCATGTCGGCCGCGAAGGTCTCCTCGTTGGGGTATATCCCCTGCCACTGGTCGACGCCGTGCTTTTTCAGGCTCTTTTTCGCCTCGGCGGTTATGCGCAGTATCTCCGGCATGTCCTCCGGCGCGGCGGGGAGGTGCGTCACCGGCTCGGTCAGGCGCTTGCGCCCCTCGTCGCGCTTGAGCTGCCGCATGAGCTCAACATCGCCCTTGTCGGTGAGGTTCAGGCGCGCGAACATGTCCGGGCGCTTGTCCCGTGTGCGTTCGAGCTGCTTTTTGCGCCGCCATTTTTCAACCTTGGCGTGGTCGCCGTTTATCAGCACCTCCGGCACACGCCG
>CAZUSM010000260.1:0-2113 GCA_964623675.1 uncultured Oscillospiraceae bacterium | reverse complement strand
AGGCCGGTTACGAGCACGGCTTCATCACCGCCGAGCTCATCAAGAAATACGCCCCCGACGGGGATTATTCCGTGTTCATGTGCGGCCCGAAGGCAATGTACACCTTCGAGGAGGGCGAGATGGCCAAGCTCGGCCTGCCCAAGCGCCGCTATCGTATGGAAATGTCCGGCGACTATCTGGGCGCGGCGAACAACGCCGACTTCCCCGCAGAGGCCAAGGGCAAAGAGTTCAAGCTGACGGTTGACATTCGCGGCGAGAAGCAGACAATCCCCTGCTTCGGCGAGGAATCCCTGCTTTGGGCGATGGAGCGCGCGGGCATAAAAGCCCCGTCCCACTGCCGCAGCGGCGAATGCGGCTGGTGCCACTCCAAGCTCGTCAGCGGCGATGTTTACATCCCTGAAGATGCAGACGGACGCCGCCTTGCCGACGCCAAGTTCGGCTGGATTCATCCCTGCGTGTCTTTCCCCAAGAGCGACGTGGAGCTGTGCGTCTACCCCATTGAGGAATGATAACTGAGCACTAATCTATCAAAGGTCAGCGATTCAAACGCGAATCGCTGACCTTTTTAACTAAATAACTTGACAAGTGAACGTTCGTTCGCTATAATACAATTATAGCGAACGAACGTTCACTTCGCTACGGAGGACATTATGAAAGCGACAAAAGAGAAAATACTGCTGACGGCGCTTGCGCTGTTTGCGCAAAAGGGATATGAGGCAGTGTCGGTCAGCGATATCGCGGGAGAGCTGGGCATGACAAAAAGCTCGCTTTACAAGCATTTTGAGAATAAACGCGCCATTTTTGACTCGATAATCTCGGAAATGGAGCGTTTGGACGCCGTGCAGGCGGAGAGCATGTCCATGCCGTCGGGAACGACAGCGGATATGCCGGAAAAATACGCCGAGACTCAGCTTGAAAACACCGTCACCTACGCAAAGGCCATGCTGCGCTATTGGACGGAGAACCCGTTCGCCTCGGCGTTTCGTCGTATGCTGACGCTGGAGCAGTATTGTAATAAAGAGCAGTCGCGGCTATATCGCCAGTATATCGCCGACGGCCCTGTCGGGTACATGACTGACGTGTTCACCGCAATGGGCGTCGCTGACGCGTCGGTCAAAGCGGTGGAGTTTTATGCGCCGATTTTCTTGGCGTATAGCATGTATGACACGGCGCAGGACAAGGCGTCCGTCCTCGCCCTTGCCGACGCCTGCATTGACCATTGCGCCGAGAGAATTAAATCTGAAATATCGAATAAATAATTAAAGAGGTAATATTATGGATATGAAAGGCTGTATTATAAGAAACGAGCGCGTCGACGAGCGGCGCGCGGTTGAAACCCTTGTGCGCGAGGCGTTTTGGAACGTCTACCGCCCCGGCTGCTTGGAGCACTATGTGCTGCACTGTCTGCGCGATGACGCCGCATTCGTGCCGGAGCTTAACTTCGTCATGGAAAAGGATGGCCGGCTCATCGGGCAAAACATTTTCGTGCGCGCGGTGATAAACACCGATGACGGCGGCGAGCTGCCAATTATGACGATGGGGCCAATCTGCATTGCACCGGAGTATAAGCGCCAAGGCTACGGCAAGGTGTTGCTCGATTACTCACTCGAAAAGGCCGCCGAACTCGGCGCGGGCGCGCTTTGCTTTGAGGGCGACATCGCCTTTTACGGCAAAAGCGGCTTTGACTTCGCCTCGAAATTCGGCATACGCTATCACGGCTTGCCGGAGGGCGAGGACGCCTCGTTCTTCCTTTGCCGCGAGCTTATCCCCGGCTATCTCGACGGCGTGAGCGGCGAATATGCCACGCCGCAAGGCTACTTCGTCGACGAAAACGAGGCCGAGGAGTTTGACCGGCTTTTCCCGCCCAAAGAAAAACTGACCCTCTCAGGTCAGCTTTTCTGAAAAATCGGTATTATTTATATAAGAAGAGCGCCCACGCGGGCGCTCTTCTGCTGTTTGTGCGATAATCAATAGAACTCACCGGGGACTTCGATGACGATGTCCGCCGTGGGGAAGCTGGAGCAGGGATGAATGTAATTATACTGCTTGTCCGCCCAGCGGCGCAGCTCGTTCTCCTCCGGAATGAACACAGAGCCGGAAATCATGCGCGAGC
>CAZUSM010000259.1:0-2129 GCA_964623675.1 uncultured Oscillospiraceae bacterium | reverse complement strand
CCCCGCCTCATTCGGCAAAGTAATAGCCCACACCCCACTTGGTGATGATGAGCTTGGGATTGGCCGGGTCAAGCTCCAGCTTTTCGCGCAGGCGGCGCACGTGAACGTCCACGGTGCGCGTGTCGCCCTGATAATCATAGCCCCACACGAGGTCTAAAAGATTTTCGCGCGAGTAGACGCGGCCGGGGTTTTTCATCAAAAAGACGATGAGGTCGAATTCCTTGAGCGTCAGCTCGATTTCCTCTCCGCTTTTTTCGACGCGGCGGCGCTCCTCGTCCACGGTGATGTGGCCGCGCGTGAGCGCGGAGGAGAGGGGCGCGGCTTCGGGCGCGGCGATGGATGCGCGCCGCAGCAGCGCGCGCACACGCGCCTTCAGCTCCAGAATATCAAAGGGCTTGGTGAGATAATCGTCCGCGCCGGACTCAAAGCCCATGAGCAGGTCGGCCTTTTCACTGCGCGCGGTGAGCATGATGATGGGCACGGTGGAAAACGAGCGGATTTCCTGACAGGCCTGAAGCCCGTCCTTTATCGGCATCATCAAATCGAGAATGATGAGGTCGAATTCCCCCGTGCGCGCGGCCTCAACGGCGGCCTCGCCGTCATAGCGCGCCTCGACCGTGTACCCCTCGTTTTCGAGGTTGAATTTGATGCCCTTGACGAGCAAGCGCTCGTCATCAACGACTAATATTTTCACAAAAAGCCTCCTTAAATCGGCGGATATTCCCCACCGACGCTCCACCGGCAATTATTTTTTGTTGCAATTTCGGCCATTTGACCGTATAATATAATTTATGCTTGAACGATGGGCGCGGCAAATCGCCCGGCGCGGGCGAAACCGCCCTTATATATACTCTACCACATTCCGAGGAAAAACGGGAGAGCAAAATGAAAAAAATTAAAATTTTCCCTCTTATTCTTATAATGTGTCTGGCCGTGTGCGCGCTGGCGCCGTCGGCCTACGCCGTGGAAGACCCTCAGCTTTCGGCCAAGGCGGTGCTTTTGGCCGACCTCAACTCCGGCGAGGTGCTGTATGAGCTCAACGCCGACGAGCAGCGCTCGCCCGCGAGCCTGACGAAGATAATGACCGGGCTTTTGGCCGTGGAGGCCATCGAAAGCGGCCAATGCCGCATGGACGACATCATCACCGTCGGCGCGGATGCGTGGCAGGGTCTCGGCGAGGACGCGAGCAACTCCAACATTCAGCCGGGCGAGATGATGACGTATAAAGACGTTTTGTACTGCGCGCTGATGCACTCGGCCAACGAGGCGTGCAACGTCTTGGCCACTTACATATCCGGCAGCATTTCCGCCTTTGTCGACCTGATGAACGCGCGCGCGGCCGAGCTCGGCGCGGTGAACACGCACTTTCTCGACACCAACGGCCTTTCCAACGACGGCCATTACACCACTGCGCGCGACCTTTATATAATCACCAAGGAGGCCGTCAGCCACCCGGACTTTCTCGCGATTTGCGACTGCGATTATTACAAGACCCAGCCCACCAACATGAACGAGGCGCGCGAATTTTACAACTCCAACGCGCTGATTTCAAACGGCGGGTACTACGCGGCCATGTCCATGCAGAACAACGGCCATGATTACCTTTACGAGGGCGCATCCGGCGTCAAAACCGGGTACACCCGCGCGGCGGGGTACTGCCTCATCTCCACGGCGCAGCGCGGCGACGTGCGTCTGCTGGCGGTCGTTCTCGGCTGCGGGGGCGAGCTGAACACGCAGGAAATGGAGTTCGGCAACTTCACGAACACCATTGACCTTTACGACTGGTGCTTCAACAACTTCTCGTATCGCACTCTCGTCTCCGCCTCGCAGTTTTCCGAAAAGGTGACGGCGCGGCTGGCCGAGGGGGACGGAACGGTGCTCCTGCGCCCGACGGAGGACGTGCGCGCCCTTTTGCCCAACGACGTTGACGACGCCTCCATCACCACAGAGGTGAAGGTGTTCGACGAAAAGCTGGTCGCGCCCATCGAGGCGGGGACAGTCTTGGGCGAGGTTCACATCGTGGCCGACGGCGTGGATTACGGCTCGGTCAAGCTCGTCAACCCAAACGCGGTCGAGCTTTCCAAGAGCGAGCTTATCAAGACGCAGCTCAAGGCGTTCTTCTCCAAGGG
>CAZUSM010000258.1:0-2160 GCA_964623675.1 uncultured Oscillospiraceae bacterium | reverse complement strand
AACAGCTTGTTCATCGCGCGCAGAACCGCCGCCGCGTCGGCAGAGCCGCCGCCCATACCCGCGCCGACCGGGATGCGCTTTTCTATCTCAATCTGCGCGCCTGTCGCCGTGTCGCCAATCTCCTTGAGATAGCGCATCGCCGCCTTGACGGCGAGGTTGCGCTCGTCGCCGGGGATGAAGCTGAAGCTCGTGCGCGCGCGCACGGCGCCGTCGTCCGTCAGCGTCACGGTCACGTCGTCGGCCAGCGACACGCTCTGGTTCACCATCACCATCTCGTGAAAGCCGTCCGCACGCTTTTCCGTCACGTCCAGCGATATGTTCAGCTTGGCATAAGCCTTTTCGGTCGTTGTTTTCATGCTTTTTCCCTACTGTTTATTAAAATAAGTATACTCTCAGCTCATACGGCCGCGTGGTGAAGCCTTTTGCGATGACGAAGTTGTGCTCATAGTTTGCCAGCACCAGCTCGCCCGCGTCCAGGTCAAATTCGTCCCCCGGCTCGAAGCGCACCAGCTCGTTGGTGAACGAGCACACCACCAGCACCCGCCGCCCCTCGTGCTCGCGCACGTAGACGTATAGCTTCCCGCTCTCCGGCATAAGCTCACGGTAAGTGCCGTAAATCGCGGCGGGGCACTCCTTTTTGAAGCGCACCAGCGCGCGGTAAAAGTTGAGGATGGAGTCCGGGTCGCGCTCCTCGTCGGCCACGTTTATCGTGTGGTAATTCCCATTGACGTAAAACCACGGCGTCGCGGTGGAAAACCCGGCGTTGGCGCGGTCGCTCCACTGCATGGGCGTGCGCGCGTTCTCGCGTGTGCGCGCATTGATGAGCTTCAGCAGCGCGCTTTTGGTCATCAGCTTTGAGGCGATGCGCGCGGCGTTTTTGGTCATCACGTCCTTGTACATCTCCAGCCTCGGCAGCGTGATGTTCAGCATGCCGATTTCCTGCCCCTGATAGATGAACGGTGTGCCGCGCTGAAGCATGTACATCGCCGCGAGCATCTTGCCGCTTTCTTTCCAGTATTCCTCGCTGCCGTAGCGGCTTATTATGCGCGGGTGGTCGTGGTTTTCGATGTACAGCGCGTTCCAGCCCTTGCCCTCCAGCTTTACTTGCCACTCGGTGAACGCCTTTTTCATCTTTTTCAGGTCAAACGGCCTCGCCACATAGTCGGTCATCACGCAGTCGGCCTCCATGTGCGAAAAGGCGATCATCTCGTCCATCACCTTGTCCTTGCCCTCGGTGACGTATTTGAGCGCAATGTCGGCGTTGGTCAGCGGGCTTTCGCCCACGATGAAGCAGTCGTATCCGTCCAGCACGTCGCGCTTGAACTCCGCCAGGTATTTGTGCACATTCGGGCGGTTTGAATAATGCTGCATGCCGTTTGCCGCGGGCAGCACGGGGTAAGAGCTGGGCAGGCCGGGCGTCTTGGAGATATAGGTTATCACATCCTCCCGGAATCCGTCCACGCCCATGTCCAGCCAAAACCGCAGGATTTTTTTGACCTCCTCGCGAACCTTCGGGTTGTCCATGTTCAAATCCGGCTGTTTTTTGGCGAACAAATGCAAATAATATTCGTCTAAGCTCTCGTCATACTCCCATGCCCCGCCCTCAAACTGGCTCGTCCAGTTGTTCGGCGGCAGGCGCTTGCCGTTTTTGTAGCGCGCGGGGCGCCAGTAGTAATAATCGTGATAGGGGTTGTCGCGGCTTTTGCGGCTTTCGATGAACCAGCGGTGCTCGTCCGAGGTGTGGTTGACCACCAGGTCCATGAACACGCGCATGCCGCGCCGATGCGCCTCTTTCAGCACCGTTTTGAACACGTCCAAATCCCCAAAATCCGGGTGAATGTCCATGTAGTCGGAGATGTCATAGCCGTAATCGGCGTTGGGCGAGGGGTATAGCGGGGAAAACCATATCGCGTTGACGCCGAGGCTTTTGATATAATCCAGCTTCGTCAGCACGCCCCACAGGTCGCCTATTCCGTCGCCGTTGCCGTCGCAGAAGCTGCGCGGCCATATCTGATACACCACCATTTCCTTGTACCATTCGCGCCCTGCCATCTTGTCCCCTCTTTCCTCTCGCGTTTTTCTATATTGTAGCACAGCCTTTGCCGTATCTCAACTCCGTGCTCAAAATTTTTGTGTCTTTTTCACGAATAAGGATTATTT
>CAZUSM010000257.1:0-2175 GCA_964623675.1 uncultured Oscillospiraceae bacterium | reverse complement strand
CCCGGCATCATGAACGCGCCCTTGGCGTCAATGACCTGCTCTGCCTCGCACTCGGCCACGAAGCGCTCGCCCTTGATGAAAACCGTCGTCTTCTCGCTCAGCTCTTTCCCGTCGAAAAGGCGCACATTGGTAATTGCTTTTGTTCCCGGCATAATCAAATCTCCTTTCCCGGTGTGTGTTTTTATGCTGTGTTTATTTTATAACAATCACCCGCTTTTGTCTTTATACCGGGAACGAGAATCGCACAGCGTGTTTTTCTTGCTTTTTTGTGATGAAAGCACTATACTGAAAACAGAGAACGGAGGTGCGCGGCATGAAGCTGAATATGTGGGTCATCGCGGACAGCTTGCGGGATTTCAACGCCGTTGCGCGCATTGAGGGCGCTGCGGCGGAGATTGAAGGCATGCGCGTGGCAAGCGGGGGCGAAAGCGCCCTTGAATCGCGGTATGTATATTTGTGCTCTGAGCCTGATGGCGTCCGCCTGAAAAACGGCGAGGACGAGCTTTTCCTGCCGGGCGCGGACGCAGGCGCTGTTATGAACGCGCTCCTTGCCGCGTTTGAGGCGTTCAACGCGTTTCAGGCGCGCCTTGACGCGCTCTCGTCGGAGCGGGATTTGGCGGCGCTTTTGAATCTCGGCGGGGAAAGGCTTGAAAACCCGCTCATGCTCTCCGACGCGTCGGGCAACGTCCTCGCCATGAGTGCCCGCTTTCACGCCGAGGACATCAACCCCTATTGGGTCACAGCCAGAGACACCGGCCACATCCCCCTCGAAGTGCTCAGCGCGCCCATGTTTGATGAGCAAAACCGCCTCCATTCATGGAACGACGCCCCCACGCTTTTCCACACTCAGGACGGCGACCGCCTCATCGGCTCGTATATCTCCGTGGGCGGCAAGCGCGCCGCCGGGCTTGGCCTGTGGGAGCATGCCCGCCCCATCCGCCCCGGCGACATGCTTGTTTTCACCGCGCTCTGCGCCGCGGTCGCCTCCGCCCTGCAAGGAAAAACGGCGGAGAGCACCGGCCGCGCCGTGACTGACATTTTCCGCGACATTTTGGACGGCAAAAAGATTGAAAGCGGCCTGCTTTCCCGCATCGAAATCGCCTGCAAAACGCCGTGGCGTCTCGTCCTCATCGCAAACCCCTTCCGCGCCGACAGTATATATAAGCAAAGTCTCCTCCGCCGCTTGGAGCGCTACCCCCGCCCCAATATCTCGTTCCTCTATGAAAATCACGTTCTGGTGCTCATCGCGGACAAGGACGCCGAGGCGCTTGCGGATTCGATATCGAGCGAAAACGGCAAGCTGTATTATCAAATTGTCCTCTCCCTGCCCTTTGACGCGCTGGCCGACCTGCCCGCGCGGTATCAGCAGTGCGTTTACGCCATGCAGCAAACGCGCGAGCAGCCCGGCATATATCGCGGCGAGGACTATGCGCTCTCTTTCCTCGTCTCCCGCTTTGCCCGGCTCAATCAAGAGCAAAATCTCGCTCACCCCGCCCTCGCCGCTCTCCGCCGACACGACATGGAGAAAAACACCGAGTATTATAAAACCCTCTTCGTCTATCTCCTGCACGAAAGAAGCATCCTCCTCAGCGCCGCCGAGCTGCATATTCACAAAAATTCGTTCCTCTACCGAATCCAAAAAATCCGCGAGATGATAGACGCCGACCTAGATAACCCCCACCACCGCGCCTATCTCCTGTTGTCGTACTATATCGAGCAAGCGCAAAGCCCCCGTTGAAAACGGGGGCATACGCACACCTCACGCCGAGATGTTTTTCTTAATCTGACTTATCGCGTTTTTCTCCAGGCGCGAGACCTGTGCTTGGGAGATGCCGACGGCCTTGGCCACCTCCATTTGCGTCCGCCCGTCGTAAAACCTCAGCGCGAGTATGCGCTTTTCGCGTTGTGTCAGGCGGCGCATCGCCTCCACCAGCGCGATTTGCTCCAGCCACTGCTCGTCGGTGTTCTTCGTGTCGCCTATCTGATCCATCACCGTCGCGCTCTCGCCCGCGTCGGAGAACACCGGCTCATACAGCGACACCGGGTCGCATATCGCCTCCATCGCGAAAACCACGTCCTGCCGCGCTATGCCCAGCTCCTTGGCAATGGTCTCCACATCCGGCTCGCGCCCGTTGTCGTTGGTCAGCCGCTCCTTGGCCTGAAGCACCTTGTACG
>CAZUSM010000256.1:0-2176 GCA_964623675.1 uncultured Oscillospiraceae bacterium | reverse complement strand
AGCGTGGCCGCGAGGATGATGTTCATCGTCGCGCCGACGGAGACCTTGTCGAGATATATTCTTGCCCCGTGAAGCCGCCCGCCCACGGCGTCGGCATACACAAAGCCGTTTTTCACGTCCACTTCCGCGCCAAGCGCGGTCATGCCCTTGATGTGCTGGTCAATCGGGCGCACGCCGAAGTTGCAGCCGCCGGGCATGGTGGTTTTCGCGCGGCCGAAGCGGCCGAGCATCGCGCCGATGAGGTAATACGAGGCGCGAATCTTGCGCATGAGGTCAAAAGGCGCGTCCTGCAGATGGACGTCGGTGCAGTCAATCTCCACCGTGGAGGGGTTGATATAGTTCACCCGCGCGCCAAGCTCCGACAGAATTGTGAGGAGCATATCGGTGTCGCTTATCTGCGGAAGATTTTCAATTCTGCATACCCCGTTGACCATCAGTGCGGCGGGGATTATCGCAACGGCCGCGTTTTTCGCGCCGCTGATTTCTATCTCTCCGTGCAGCGCGGTACCGCCGTGTATAACATATTTATCCAAAGTGTGCACCTTCCAAATTCGTTGTAACAAAGCTTACCCAAGCCCATACACGCTTGATTTTACCACATGCATTGTGAAAAGGCAACTCTTTTCTGTTGATTTGCCGCGCGGGGCGGTTATTTTGCCCATAAAATGCAATATCGCGGGGCGTTTTTCGTGCCATAACTAAAAATATGAGGCGGGATTTGAAATTATGCGGCATTTGAGTTATAATAACAAAACGCATTATTTAAGCCAAAGGAACTCGGACATCATGTTGGATCAATTCAACCGCAGTATTGATTACATGCGCATTTCCATCACCGACGCATGCAATCTCCGCTGCCGTTACTGCATGCCGGAGGGCGGCTGCCCCGCCGCCGTGGACGCGCCGCTGACGCGCGAGGAGCTTTTGCGCATTTGCCGCGCTGCGGCCTCACTCGGCATCACCAAATTCAAAATCACCGGCGGCGAGCCGCTCATGCGGCGCGACTGCGCCGATATAATATCGGACATCAGGGCGATAAACGGCGTCGAGCAAGTGACACTGACGACGAACGGCGTCATGCTCGCGCCACTCCTGCCCGCGCTGATTGACTCGGGCGTGGACGCCGTGAACATCAGCATTGATTCGCTCTCGCCGGAGCGCTATGCGCGCATCACCGGCGCGCCCGAAGCGGCGCTTGACAAGGCGCTCGCCGCGCTTGACGCTTGCTGCGCCGCCGGGGTGAAAACCAAGGTCAACTGTGTGCTGCTTGATGACACCGCCCATGAGCTTGTCCCCCTCGCCTCGCTTGCCGAGGGGCGGGACATCGATGTGCGCTTCATCGAACTTATGCCCATCGGCTGCGGCGCGGACATGAAAAGAGCAGACCCCGACACGGCACTTCAAATTCTCCGCGAGAAATGGCCGGGGCTGACGGAATGCCACGCCGTGCGCGGCAACGGCCCGGCGCATTATTATGAGTGCGCGGAGCTGACGGGCAAAATCGGCTTCATCGACGCAGTCAGCCACAAGTTCTGCGCCACCTGCAATCGAGTGCGCTTGACGAGCGCGGGGCGGTTGAAGCCCTGCCTCTGCTATGGCGAGAGCACCGACCTGCGCACCCTCTTGCGCGCGGGGGCAGACGATGCGGCGCTGAAAGCGGCGCTTGAGGCGGCCATATATTCAAAGCCGCGCGCGCACTGCTTCGACGCCGTGCAAAACATCACCGAAAAACACACAATGAGCCAAATAGGAGGATAATATAATGGGAAAAGTTCTTGCCGTGTGCACAAGTGAGCGCAAGGGCACGCAGAAAGCGGACGTGAATTCCGCGCATTTCACCGCCGAATGGGGCATTGACGGCGACGCCCACGCCGGGAAATGGCACCGTCAGGTCAGCCTTTTGAGCGCTGAGAAAATCGACGAGTTCAACAAGCGCGGCGCGAATGTAATCCCCGGCGCGTTCGGCGAAAACCTTGTCGTCGAGGGCTATGACTTCAAGACCCTGCCTGTCGGGACGCGCTTTCGCTGCGGCGAGGTGCTGTTGGAGCTGACGCAAATCGGCAAGGAGTGCCACAGTCATTGCGAGATATTCAAAAAGATGGGCGAATGCATAATGCCCCACGAAGGCGTCTTCACCCGCGTCCTCCAAGGCGGCACAATCACCGTCGGCGACGAG
>CAZUSM010000255.1:0-2184 GCA_964623675.1 uncultured Oscillospiraceae bacterium | reverse complement strand
GGCTCGCGCCCGTTGTCGTTGGTCAGCCGCTCCTTGGCCTGAAGCACCTTGTACGCCGTGTCGCGCATCGAGCGCGACACGCGTATTGCGCTGTGGTCGCGCAAAAACCGCCTCAGCTCGCCCGCAATCATCGGCACGCCGTAGGTCGAAAACTGCACGTTTTGGTTCAGGTCAAAGCAGTCAATGGCCTTGATAAGCCCGATGCAGCCGACTTGAAAAAGGTCGTCCATGCTCTCGCCGCGGTTGGCAAACTTCTGCACCACGCTCAACACCAGCCGCAAATTGCCGGAAATCAGCTCCTCGCGCGCCGCCGCGTCGCCCTCCTGCGCCCGCTTCAAAAGCCGCCGCGTCTCCTCGCCCCGCAGCACCGGCAGCTTCGCCGTGTTTACCCCGCATATCTCAACTTTTCCCTGCATTCGTCTCTCCGTTTCCACGCCCCGGCGGGAGGCCGAGACGCTTGCGTTGTCTTTCTATTATTTCCCGCCGCGGAAAAATTCATGCAGACTGCCTGTTGCGCTTGCGCGCGCCGTGGTATATAATGATGTGACCAAATCGGAAAGGACGTGGCAAAAGTGAGAGTATCGACGAAAAAGCTGATAGTTTCGGCGCTTTTGGTGGCGCTGGACGTGCTTTTTGTGCGCGTGCTCGCGCTCAACACGCCCATCATGAAGCTCGGCTTCGGCTTCGCCGCCGTCGCCGTGGGCGCAATGGCCTACGGGCCTTTGTGGGCGGGCGTCATCGCCGCGCTCGGCGACCTTTTGGGCAGCCTCATTTTCCCCACAGGGGCATATTTCCCGCCGTTCACGCTGTCCGCCGCGCTCACCGGCGTCATTTTCGGCCTCGCGCTTTATAAGCGCCCCGCCGGGCTCAAGTCCGCGCTCCTCGCCGGGGGCGGGAACGTGATAGCGGTTTCTTATCTCATCAATTCCGCGCTCATCGCGTGGCTGTCGGGCGCGCGCTATGCCGACATGCTCGCCGTGCGCGCCATTCAGCTTGCCGTCATGCTGCCCACGCAGTGCGCGGTGATATATTTCCTCGCCAAGGCCGCGCCCGTGCATACCGTGATAAAAAATATTTCGCCCGGCGGCAAATAAACCCTTGACACCCGGCGGAATATGGTGTATATTATCTGAGCGCTCCGAAGACAGCAGGTGGCCTTGGCCATAAATCCTGCCGAGGACATCAACAATATCTTGATTGTTTTTGTGTCCTTGCGTTTATGCGCAGGGGCTTTCTTTATGAGCGTGACCATCGTTACGGAGGTGAAATCACACATGCCAAACGCAAAGGTTCTTAGCGAAAAGCAGGCAATAGTCGAAGCACTTGCCGAGCGTATCAAGGGCGCAAGCGCAGGCATCCTCGTCGATTACAAGGGCATCAACGTCAGTGAGGATACCGCACTTCGCACCGAGCTGCGCAAGGAGGGCGTCGAGTACACTGTTGTCAAGAACACCCTCACCAGAAAGGCACTGGACAAGCTGGGGATGAGCGAGCTCGATCACGTCCTCAACGGCACCACCTCTCTGGCAACCACCGAGAATGATCCCATCGCTCCTTTCCGCATTCTCAACGATTACAGCAAGAAGCTCAATGACCGTTTCAACATCAAGGCCGCCTTTATGGACGGTAAGGTTCTGAGCGAAGCCGAAGTCGCCGAGATGGCACAGCTTCCTTCCAAGGATGCTCTGTATGCAAAGGTTCTGGGCACCATGATCGCTCCCATCACCGGCCTGGCCGTATGTCTCGGTCAGATTCTCGAGCAGAAGGGCGGCTCCATCGAAGCTCCCGCTGCCGAAGAGGCTGCAGAGTAAGCAGCACATAATAATTATTGGAGGAAATAATAATGAGCGAAAAAATCACCGCTATGATCGAAGAGATCAAGGGTCTTTCTGTTCTTGAGCTTTCCGAGCTCGTCCACGCACTTGAGGATACCTTCGGCGTCTCCGCCGCTGCCGTTGCCGCTCCCGCCGCCGGCGGTGCTGCTGCTGCCGCAGTCGAAGAGAAGACCGAGTTCGACGTCGTCATGACCGAGTTCGGCGCAGAGAAGATCAAGGTCATCAAGGAAGTCCGCAACATCACCGGTCTCGGCCTGGCCGAGGCAAAGGCTCTTGTCGAAGGCGTTCCCGCCAAGATCAAGGAAGCCGTCTCCAAGGAAGATGCCGAGGCTCTCAAGGCTCAGCTCGA
>CAZUSM010000254.1:0-2194 GCA_964623675.1 uncultured Oscillospiraceae bacterium | reverse complement strand
GTGGACGTGGCGGGCGTGAGCAAGGGCGGCAAGGGCAACGAGGTGTTTCAGGCCATACGCCAAACGGATGCGCTGGTGCACGTGGTGCGCTGCTTTGACAACGACGACATCTTCCTCGAAAAGGCCGACGCCAAGCGCGACGCGGAGACCTTTGACCTTGAAATGATACTCGCGGACATTGAAATCGTCGAGCGCAGACTGGAGCGGGCAAAGAAAAACGCCAAGAGCGGCGACAAAAAGTACAAGCACGAGGCCGAAATGTGCCAGGCGCTGATAGAGCACCTTGAGGGCGAGAAGGGCGCGCGCTCGTTCGAGTTCACCGAGGAGGACGCCGACATTTTGACCGACGGCGGCCTGATGACCGTCAAGCCCGTGATTTACGTGGCCAACCTCGACGAGGACGGCATGGCCGATTATGAACACAACCCCAATTTCATCGCGCTCAAGGCGCTTGCCGAGGAGCAGGGCGCGGCGGTTTTGCCCGTGGCGGCGAAGTTCGAGGAGGACATCGCCGAGATGGACGCGGACGAGGCCAAGATGTTCATGGAGGATCTCGGCCTGACCGAGACCGGGCTGGACAGGCTCATCCGCACGTCGTATGAGCTTTTGGGCTACATTTCGTTTTTGACCGCCGGCGAGGACGACGTGCACGCGTGGACGATAGTGCGCGGCACGAAAGCGCCCCGCGCCGCCGGGAAAATCCACACCGACATCGAGCGCGGCTTCATCCGCGCGGAAATCGTCGCCTTTGAAGACCTCAAGGCCTGCGGCAGCGTGGCCGCGGCCAAGGAGAAGGGTCTTTTCCGCCTGGAGGGCAAGGAATACGTCATGCAGGACGGCGACGTGACCAACTTCCGCTTCAACGTGTGATTTGCCGCTTGAGTGCGCGCCGGGCGCGCCGCGAGGCGCGCAAGTTCAACAGGGGTTGAAAAACGGGCGATGAGTGTTAATAGGCTGTGAATTGTGGCGGGAAAGTGCACTTTTCCCTTGACTTTGCCTGCGGCGGTGTGCTATTCTAAGCGGGTAAAAAGGGAGTAGCTTTCACCCGCGACGCCGGGTGTCGGCGCGTCGCCATCACGGCCTTGAAAAAGGTTCGGCGCACCGGGTACGTTTCAAACTGTATTTAGCGAGACTTTTACAGCACATTCGCTGTAAAAGTCTCTTTTTTGTACGGGGGACGTGCTAAACTATGAAAGCTATGAAAGGGGAAAATCCATGAAGTATTATCTGGAGAAAAAGGAAGCTGTTCTAAACGAGCTTAACAGCGGCGTGGACGGCCTCAGCTCGCAGGAGGCTCAGCGCCGCCTGGAGGCAAACGGCCGCAACAAGCTGTCCGCACCGCCGCAGAAGTCGCTCATCGCGCGCTTCTTCGAGCAGATGGCAGACCCGATGATAATCATACTGCTGGTGGCCGCGGCGATTAGCGGCGTGCTGGCGGTGGTGGAGGGCGAGAGCTTTGCCGACGTTATCATCATTCTCGCCGTCGTGCTCATCAACGCCGTGCTGGGCGTTTATCAGGAAAGCAAGGCCGAAAAGGCGATTGAGGCTCTGCAGGAAATGAGCGCGGCGATGTCGCACGTGCTGCGCGACGGCAAGCTGTGCACCATTCCGAGTGAAGAGCTGGTCGTGGGCGACGTGGTGATGCTGGAGGCCGGCGACGCCGTCCCCGCCGACGGGCGCATTTTGCAAAGTGCGAGCCTGAAGCTGGAGGAGGCCGCGCTGACGGGCGAATCCGTGCCGGTCAACAAGTTCATCCAGTTCCTTGAGCTGGGCGAGCAGAACGACATCCCCCTCGGCGACAGACGCAACATGGTCTACATGGGCTCCACCGTGGCCTACGGCCGCGGCAGCGCCGTCATCACCGCCACCGGCATGGACACCGAGATGGGCAAAATCGCCGACGCGCTTGCCAAGGCCGAGGACGGCGAGACCCCGCTTCAGATAAAGCTCGGTCAGCTGTCCAAGATTCTGACGTGGCTTGTGCTCGGCGTGTGCGCGCTCGTGTTCGCGGTGCAGCTTCTGCGCGCGGGCGGCCTCGGGTTTGAGGTCGTTCTCAACTCGTTCATGATCGCCGTCTCCCTCGCGGTTGCGGCGATTCCGGAAGGGCTTGCCGCCGTTGTGACGGTGGTGCTGTCCATCGGCGTGACCAATATGTCCAAGCGCAACGCCATTATCCGCCGCCTCACCGCCGTGG
>CAZUSM010000253.1:0-2199 GCA_964623675.1 uncultured Oscillospiraceae bacterium | reverse complement strand
GCTTCCTCTGCGGGGGCGGCGGACTGGCCGCAGGCGCAAAGAGCAAAGACCATGCACAGTGCAAGGACAAGTGCGAGAATCTTCTTCATGTTTCTTCCTCCATAAAATAATTTACATTTTCTGTATGGATTTTATCCATGCGCTTAAATTATAACAGACTCTTTTATTCAAATCAAGGAAAATATGCTCACAAAATGCACAATTTTGCGCGTTTTATGCATTATGTAAACGCTTTGGACGATATTTTATAGATTCTCCATTTTCACCGCGGTGTCGAGCGCGATCTCCATCATCTGCTTGAACGAGGTTTGGCGCTGTTCGGCGGTGAGATACTCGCTGCGGTAGATGTGGTCGGAAATCGTGCATATACACAGCGCGCGCTTTTTCAGATACGCCGCGTTTGCGTACAGCGCCGCCGCCTCCATCTCCACGGCCAGCACGCCCATGTCGCGCCACTTGGCGTTGGCGTCCACCCCGGCGGGGGCGTAGAAGTTGTCCGAGGAGAGGATGTTGCCCACCTTCATGTCCACGCCGTTTGCCTTGGCGCACTCAACGCAGGCGGAAAGCAGCGTGTAGTCCGCAATGGGGGCGAACGTCCCGTTTATGCCGAGATTGTCCACGTAGGCCGACGTTGTGCACGCGCCCTGCCCGGCCACGATGTCCATCAGCTGCAAATCGTCCTGCAATGCGCCGGCCGAGCCTATGCGGATGATGTTTTCCACGCCGTACTCGCTGAAAAGCTCCCACGAGTATATGCCGATGGCCGGCATGCCCATGCCGGAGGCCATCACCGTCACCGGCACGCCCTTCCACAGCCCGGTGTGCCCCTGCACGCCGCGCACGTTGTTGACCAGCACGGGGTTTTCGAGGAAGGTGTCCGCGATGAATTTTGCGCGCAGCGGGTCGCCCGGCATCAGCACGGTTTTGGCGATTTCGCCCTGTTTTGCGTTTATGTGAGGAGTGGGGATAGACATGGTGTTATACCTCCGTTTATTATTTGACATGATTATATTAGTAAAAAAGGAAAAAGTCAAATTGAAACCGCGCGCGATATGTGTTATAGTGGGGGAGAAAGAAACAACTCTCCGAAAACATATATAAATAGGAGGCGCACAAGCTATGAGCGACGTTATGATTGTCGGCATCGCCGGCGGCACCGGCAGCGGCAAAACCACCATCACCAAACGCCTGATGCAGCGTTTCGCGGGCGACGTGTCCGTGATAAACCACGATAACTATTATAAAGCGCACCACGACATGCCCTATGAAAAGCGCACCAAGCTCAACTATGACCACCCCGACGCGTTCGACACCGACATGCTCGTCGACGCCCTGCGTCAGCTCAAGGCCGGGCACGAGGTGCAGTGCCCCGTGTATGATTACTCCATCCATGACCGCACCGACAAAACCATCACCGTCCGCCCCGCGCGCGTCATCATCGTCGAGGGCATACTCATCTTTGAAAGCGCCGAGCTTTGCGACCAAATGGACATCAAGATTTACGTCGACACCGATGCCGACGTGCGCATACTCCGCCGCATTGTGCGCGACGTGCGCGACCGCGGCCGCAGTCTTGAGAGCGTCATCGACCAGTATCTCACCACCGTCAAGCCCATGCACGAGCAGTTTGTCGAGCCGTCCAAGCGCCGCGCGGACATCATCATCCCCCAGGGCGGGCACAATCAGGTTGCGCTTGAAATGGTGATGGAGCGCGTGCGCGCCCATCTTGAAAAGCAGAAAGCGGGTGGCAAAAATGGCTAAGCTATATTTCAAATACGGCGCAATGGGCTCGTCCAAGTCCGCTCAGGCGCTCATCACCAAGTTCAATTATGAAGAGCTGGGCATGACCGTTTGGCTCATCAAGCCCAGCACCGACACGCGCGACGGCGCGGACATCATCAAAAGCCGCATCGGCCTCGAATGCCGCGCCGAGGTCATCACGCCGCAGCAGGATATCCTCGCGGCGTATCGCCGCGTCGGTCGGCACGATGTCATCATCGCGGACGAGGCGCAGTTTTTCACCCCCGAACAGATTGACCAGCTCCGCACGCTGGTGGACGAGGAGAATCTCCCCGTGCTGTGCTTCGGCCTGCGCACCGACTTTCTCACGCACTTTTTCCCCGGCGCGCAGCGCCTCATGGAGCTTGCCGACTCCCTCACCGAAATCAAAACCGTCTGCGCCTGCGGCCGCAAGGCCAC
>CAZUSM010000252.1:0-2233 GCA_964623675.1 uncultured Oscillospiraceae bacterium | reverse complement strand
AATGAATGTTACAAGCAAGGGGCGGTACGCCCTGCGCGTCATGCTCGACCTTGCCCAGCACCGCGAGGACGGGTATATCTCCCTGAAAACCATTGCCGACAGGCAGCAGGTTTCGATGAAGTATCTTGAAATCATCGTCAGCAGCCTGAAAAAGGCCGCGCTTGTGGACAGCACACGCGGCAAAGAGGGCGGGTACATGCTCTCAAAGCCCCCGGCGGAATACCGCGTGGGCGACATTCTCCGCTGCATCGAGGACAATCTTGCCCCCGTGTCGTGCATCAAAAGCGGCAGCGTCAACTGCGAGCGCGCCGGCGAGTGCATGACCGTGCCGATGTGGGTGGAGCTGGACGATATCATCAACAACTACCTTGACGCCGTCACGCTCGACGACCTTATAACGGGCGCAAGATGGCGCAAGGACGGATAAACGGATAAAAAGGAGACGAAAGCAATGTTTGTATACGCCGACAACGCAGCCACCACCAGCGTCAGCAAAACCGCGCTTGACGCCATGCTGCCCTATCTCACGCAAAATTACGGCAACCCCTCCAGCCTTTATTCCTTCGCGCAGGACGTGAAAGAGGGCTTGGACGCGGCGCGGGCGACAGTCGCCGCTTGCATCAACGCAGACCCCCGCGAAATCTACTTCACCTCCGGCGGCAGCGAGGCCGACAATCAGGCCATATTCTCCGCCGCGCGCCTCGGCGCGAAAAAGGGCAAAAAGCACATCATCTCCACCGCCTTTGAGCACCACGCCGTGCTCCATTCCCTCTCCCGCCTTGAAAAAGAGGGGTACGAGGTGACGCTGTTGGACGTGCACGCAGACGGCGTTGTGTGCGTGGAGGACGTTGAGCGCGCCCTGCGCGATGACACCTGCCTTGTCACCATCATGTTCGCCAACAACGAAATCGGCACCGTTCAGCCCATCGCGGAGATAGGCGCGCTGTGCCGCGCGCGCGGTGTTCTGTTCCACACAGACGCGGTTCAGGCCGCCGGGCACATGCCCATTGACGTGCAGACGATGAACATCGACATGCTCTCCATGTCCGGGCACAAGTTCCACGCGCCGAAAGGCGTGGGCGTGCTGTATGCCAAAAAGTCCGTGCCGCTTTTCAACCTCATCGAGGGCGGCGCGCAGGAGCGCGGCAAGCGCGCCGGCACGGAGAACGTAGCCGGCATAGTCGCGCTCGCGGCGGCGCTGAAGGAATCCTGCGACAACATGGCCGCCAACAACGCCAAAATCATCCCCATGCGCGACAAGCTCTTTGCCGAGCTTTCCAAAATCCCGCACAGCAAGATAAACGGCAGTCTCGACCACCACGTGCCCGGCACGGTGAACATGTGCTTTGAGGGCATCGAGGGCGAGAGCCTGCTGCTGATGCTGGATATGAACGGCATTTGCGCCTCGTCCGGCTCGGCGTGCACCTCCGGCTCGCTCGACCCCAGCCACGTGCTGCTGAGCCTCGGCCTGCCCCACGAGGTGGCGCACGGCTCGCTGCGCCTGTCCATCGGGGAATACAACACCATGGAGGAGATTGACCACATCATCTCCGTCGTGCCACGCGTGGTGGATTACCTGCGCAACATGTCCCCCGTTTGGGACGAGCTTGAAAAGGGCGAGCGCCCGCACCTGATATAAACCACACTTACTATATAAAAGGAGAATCGAATCATGGCATTATACAGCGACAAGGTAATGGATCATTTTCAGAATCCCCGCAACGTCGGCAAGCTTGAGGACGCCGACGGCATAGGCGAGGTCGGCAACGCCAAGTGCGGCGACATCATGCGCATGTACATCAAGGTCGACGACAACGGCATCATCACCGACTGCAAGTTCAACACCTTCGGCTGCGGCAGCGCGATTGCCACAAGCTCGATGGCGACCGAGCTCATCAAGGGCAAATCCGTCGAGGAGGCGCTGGAGCTTTCCAACAAGGCCGTGGTCGAGGCGCTTGACGGTCTGCCCCCGCAGAAGCTGCACTGCTCGGTGCTGGCCGAGGAGGCCGTGCGCGCCGCCGTCAAGGATTATTACGACAAAAACGGCATCGCCTACGACCCCAAGGAGCTCGAGGTTCACGACTGCGAGCACTGCCACGACTGATAAACGCGCGTCTCCGAGGCTTGACAAACGCCTCGGAGACGCATATAATAAGAGTACAAAAAGAGTGCTGCCGATAGACGGTCAGCCTCTATAGTGGTTAAATGAAATAACCGCTCGCTTGTGAGGCGT
>CAZUSM010000251.1:0-2239 GCA_964623675.1 uncultured Oscillospiraceae bacterium | reverse complement strand
TGACGCACGTGTTCGTCAACGACCCCACCCACGGCTACGGCGTGAGCATACAGGACATGCTCGTCTCGGCGGGTCTGACGCAAAAAGCCGCCGCGTGACGTGGGGGGCGTGGGAATCGGGACACAAGCGGCGAGTGCCGCGTGTCCCGATTTTTGCATCAAAAAACGCTTGACTCTTACACGGCGCCGGCACGTGGGTGAACGAAAACGGCGCCCCTGCGCGGACACTCCGCGCGGGGGCGTTCTTCGTTGACGGCGGGGCAAAGACGGCACAATTTGCATTGCCGCCGCATGCTCTTGACGCGCGGTAATAATTCGCATATAATAAAGTCAGAATAAAGTAAGGGGGCGTTTGGATGGAGATTCGATCCGCGACGGCATTGCGCAACGACTATGACGGCATGGTGCGCTTGGCAAAGGAGAAGCAAAGTCCGATTTTCCTCACGCGAAACGGCGATGGGGAAATGGTGTTCATGCCGATTGAGCTTTGGGAAAAGCGAGAGGCAGAGCTTGATTTACTGGAGGAAATGCTCCGGCGCGAGAAAAGCCGCCTTGCCGGAAGCCGAACCTGCTCGCAAAAGGACTTGCAGGCGATGGCGGAGGAGCTTTTGAGTGAAAATTGAATGGCTTTTCGAGGCGCAGGGCGAATTTCGAGATTATTTGCTCTATTATCGCAACCGCGTTGGGGAAAAATATGCGCGCGAATTTGCCGCGCGGGTGCTGTCCGCCGTCGGGCAGCTGGAGGAGTTTCCGGAAATCGGCGTGCTGCGGCGGGACACGCTGATGGGCAAGCACGGCTTTCGCGCACTTTTTGTGGAGCAATATGTGTGCATTTATCGCATTGAGGACGAAACCGTGTACATATACCACCTAACCGACGCGAGGAAGAATTATATTTACAACATATTCGGGATGGAATGAGAAGTTGGGCGCGTCACAAACCCGATAGGCATTGCACATTGACAACATAGCGGAATTTGCATATAATATTATTATAATTTGACAACGGGAGGGCGCGAGATGAACATACGACCGTCGGCGGCGATACGGCAGAATTACAACGACATTGCGAGATTGTGCCGTCAGAGCGGAGAGCCGGTGTATCTGACGAAAAACGGCGAGGGCGACCTCGTGGTCATGGACATTGACAGCTTTTCCCGACGGGAAAAGCTGCTGGAGATTCGCGAGCAGCTTCTTGCCGCAGAGGAGGATCGCTTCGCGGGGCGGGGCGGCTGCACCGTGGATGAGCTGGAGGAGTACCTCGGCGGGATTATCGACGGGGTGTGACCAATGCAGTATAAGGTCATCATATCAGAGCGCGCGAGGGACATGCTGGGTGTACATGTGCGATTCTTGGCGCAGGTCAACAAGCCCGCCGCGCAAAAGCTGAAAACGCGGCTTGTCGAGGCGCTGCACTCGCTGGAATCTATGCCGCAGAGAAATCCGTTTTTCAACGAAGAGTACATCACGCCGAACAAATACCGCAAGATGTACGTGGAAAACTGGTTTGTCGTCTTGTATCAGATACGGGACGAGGCGGTGTATGTCGACTGGATACTCGACGGCAGGCAGGATGCCGAGCGCATCATAAAGTGAAAAAGTAGTTCCATTTTCCCTCCGGAGTTGGTATAATAGCAGATACCGCACTCCGGGGGGGAGGTTTTTTATGAGAACGGACATTGAAATCGCGCAGGCGGCGAGGCTGCTGCCCATTGGGGAGGTTGCCGCGCGCGTGGGGATAGACGAGGAATATTTGGAGCAATACGGCCGATACAAGGCCAAGGTGGATTCATCGTACCTCGATGCGCCGTCACGGCTCGATGAGGCATCGAGCCGTGATTCATCGAGCCCGGCAGAGGGCGCGGCGCGGCGGGGCAAGCTGGTGCTCGTGACGGCGATAACGCCGACGAGCGCGGGCGAGGGCAAAACCACCACCGCCATCGGACTTGCCGACGCGCTGGCGCGCATCGGCAAGCGCGCCGTCATCGCCATGCGCGAGCCGTCGCTCGGCCCGGTGTTCGGGCTGAAGGGCGGTGCCGCCGGGGGCGGCATGGCGCAGGTGGTGCCGATGGAGGAGATAAACCTGCACTTCACCGGCGACATACACGCCATCGGCGCGGCCACGAACCTCTTGGCCGCGATGGTGGACAACCACATATATCAGGGCAACGCCCTTGACCTTGACCCCGCGCGCATCACGTGGCGGCGGTGCGTGGACATGAACGACCGCCAGCTCCGCC
>CAZUSM010000250.1:0-2240 GCA_964623675.1 uncultured Oscillospiraceae bacterium | reverse complement strand
CAGCTCGTGCGACGCGTCGGAGGCAAACTGCCGCTCGGAGATGAACGACTGCTCCAAGCGGGAGAGCATTTTGTCAAACGACGCGGCGAGGCGGCGCATCTCGCTCGGCCCGCGGCGCATGTTGACGCGCAGGGACATATCGTCCCCGTCGGAGATGCTGTTGGCCGCGTCGATTATCCCCTCCATCGGGCGAAACGCGCCCCACGCGATGAGCCACCCGCCGCCTATCGACAGCAGCAGCAGCGCCGGGAGCAGCGAACAGGTGAGGACGAGAATGGTGTGCATGAGGCCCGACCCGGAATCGGCCAGCACCTCGCCGCGCACCCAAAGCTGCGTCAGCTCCAAGTCGACCAGCATGTCGAAAACATACACCTCGCCCGCCGCGCTCGTGCCCGTGCGCAGGACGTTTGCCTCAAAGGGCAAATCCGTGCGCCAGGTGTCCGGCTGCGCGCCGTAAAGTATCTTGCCCTCGGCGTCATAAAAGCTGCAATACACGCCGCGCTTATATATGGTCAAATCGTCCCATTCGAGGTTGCCCCGGTCAAATTCAAAGTCGTTGACATTGTCCTGCACGACCTTGACCAGCCGCCCCGCCGGGTCATCGGTGACGGCGTTGCCGTTTATCACCAGCACGAACACCAGCACCATTGCCGACAGCAGCAGCATCATCAGCGTGACCCACAGCGTCACTCTCAGCTTCGCCGACATGCCCGCTCACTCCTCTCTCAGCACCCACCCCGTGCCCCACACGGTGTGGATGAGCTTTTTGTCAAACCCGGTGTCCATCTTTTTGCGCAGGTAGCCCACATAAACGTCCACCACATTTGTCCCGCCCTCATAGTCGTAGTTCCAGAGGTTGTTTTCAATCATCTCGCGCGAGAGGACGACCCCGCGATTGCGCACCATGTACTCCAAAAGCGAAAACTCCTTTTGCGTCAGGTCGATGGTCTTGCCCGCGCGCGTGGCCGTGCGCGCGGACACGTCAAGCGTGAGGTCGCCCACGGTGTACACGTTCGAGCGGTTGCCGGTGTATTTGCGCGTCATGACGTGCACCACGGCGATGAGCTCTTGAAAATCAAAGGGCTTGGTGAGGTAATAATCCCCGCCGCTTTCCAGCCCCTCCACGCGGTCGGACACGCTGTCGCGCGCGGTGAGGAACAGGACGGGGGTGTTGTTCCCGTCGCGGCGCAAGCGCCGCACAAGCTCCAGCCCGTCGAGCTTGGGCAGCATGATGTCCAAAATCATCACGTCATACACCGAGGTCAGGGCATAATCCAGCGCGTCCGCGCCGTTGAAGCAGCTGTCCACGCTGTACCCCTCGTCCACCATCGCCTCGGTGATTATCCGGTTCAGATGCTTTTCGTCCTCGACAACAAGTATTCTCATTCTGATTTTCTCCCGGCTCGATTTTATGCCATAATCCTAACGGAAAACATTAAGGAATTCTTTAATTCTTTTCTTAAAATATCATATTATTATCATATCATCAAGGAAAATCGAAGGGAGAAAAGAAAATGAAAAAGGCTGTCAAAACCGTTTTGATAATACTGCTCGTCGTCGTGCTCATCGGCGCGGCCATCGGCGGGTTCTTCATCTATCGCCACACCACCACGTACATCGGCCGCCGCGCGGCCGAGGACATCGCCTTTGCCGACTCCGGCCTTTCCATGACTGAGGTCAAAAAAATCGAGTCCGAGTTTGAAAAGAGCCGCTACGGCGCATGGTATGACGTGGATATAGACTCCTTCGGCATGGATTATGATTACATCATCGACGCGCGCACAGGCGAAATCATCAACTCCGCCGCCGAGCTTGACTGACGCGCCCACTCTTTGCACTTCATGGTTACTCTCCGCTTCCATAGATAATCCCAGAAACGAGACGCCGCCCGAATCACCTCCGGGCGGCGTCTTGTCGCGTTTTGTACTATTATATATTATATTACGCCTCTTTGGCGTAGCTGCTGAGGAATTGGCGGGTGCGCTCTTCGCGGGGGTTGTCGAAAACCTCGGCGGGAGTGCCCTGCTCGGCGATGCAGCCGCCGTCCATGAACAGCACCCGGTCGGACACGGCCTTGGCAAAGCTCATTTCGTGCGTGACCACCACCATGGTCATCTTCTCGCTTGCAAGCTGGCGAATCACGCTCAGCACCTCGCCCGTCAGCTCCGGGTCGAGCGCGCTGGTGGGCTCGTCGAAGAACAGCACCTCGGGCGTGAGCGCGAGGGCGCGCGCAATCGCCA
>CAZUSM010000249.1:0-2257 GCA_964623675.1 uncultured Oscillospiraceae bacterium | reverse complement strand
GCGAGCGTGTACGACACGCCGTCGATGAGGAACTTGTCCCAATATTTCGTCAGCAGCTTCACGATGTTGTCAAAGCTGATAAAGGTCATGGCTTACGTCTCCCTTGTGGTAAGTAGTGCAAGAGTTGGGGGTGCGCCGCAGAGTCGCCTCTGCGGCGCGGGGTTTTGCGGGGTATTTGCGATTATGAGAAATAGAGGAGTAGCGGGGTGTCGGGTTATCAGTCCTCGATGCTGACCTCGGCGGCGTTTTCGGATGCGGCGAGAGCCACAGCCGCCTCGTACCACTCGCCGTACAGACCGTCGGCCTTGGCCTTGGCAAGCGCCTCGTTGACGACATCAAGCAGAGCGGTCTCGCCCTTGGTGATCATGACGACGTTGTTTTCGTGCGCAAGGTCAACTTCAAACTGCCAGTCGCAGATGGCGAGCTCGGGGTTGGAGGCGATGATGGACTTGGCGTTGCCGACCGCAACCGCGAGGCCGACGATGTTGTCGCTCTTGAGCTCGAGAATGCCGGTGTTGATGTCGCCGATGGTGATGGGGTTGGCTTCGGGAATCTGAGCGGTGAGGTAATCCATCTGGAGAGAGGCGATCTGCGCGCCGACGTCAAGGCCGTTGAAGTCCTCGGCGGTGGTGTACTTTTCGGCGTCCTCGGCCTTGATGAGGATGACCTGCTCGGTCTCGTTCTCGCCCGCGATGTACTCATCGCTCAGCTCGTAGTTTTCGGCACGCTCTTCCGTCCAGGAGAAGCCGGAGATGGACATGGGGACAGAGCCGGTGTAAACCGCGGTCTGGCAAGCGTCAAAGCTCAGCGGCTCGATGAAAAGCTCAACGCCGAGGTACTCGGCAAGGTACTTGGCCAGAGACACGTCAAAGCCGACGAACTGCTCCTGGCCTTCCTTGGAGGCGTCGACAAACTCCATCGGGGCAAAGTCCGGGGAGAGGGCGACGTACAGGACGCCTTCGGCCTTTATCGTGTCGAGAACGCCGTTGTCGGCGGCTTCTGCAGGTGCGGCCTCGGCGGGGGCTTCGGCGGCGGGGGCGGATGCGGACTGACTGCCGCAGGCGCACAGTGCGAGCACCATAATCAGTGCAAGCGCGAGAGAAAGAATCTTGTTAAGCTTTTTCATTTTTGTATTCCTCCGATATTGGTTGGGTGAATTTTTATTTGACTACGTTGCGAATGATAGCATAAATATGCACGCCTGTCAACGGGTTATTTGCAAAAATATTCACCGATTTGCACGGTTTGTGAATGTTGAATGTTGCGCGGCGGGGGAACGGCGGATTCCGTTGTGCAAATTTACCCCTTGAAACAGGCCGAAAATGAGAAATACACCGTTTCCGCATGGGCAAAGCTGCACAACGGCATAGTCCGCGCATAAGAATAAATGAATATATTCATCGAGTATGCATAATGATGTGTGCATATTCGCGGAATGCGAATATGCACACGTCGCGGCGGGAGAGGAGGGGTAAAACGATATGAAAGGATACACTATTAAAATAAAATAGAAAAATGCGGGGAAAACGCAATAAAACTCTTGCAATTCGGGCATAAATCTGATATAGTATCAGAGCATTTCGCACGGGGACGGACTTTCCCCCATGTGGCCGGAGTGATTCGGCTTGGTGGAGGGGTTGAAGTTCCCGGAGGAAAAAACAAAAATTTGGAGGAAATGAAATGTCAGTAGTATCCATGAAGCAGCTTCTGGAAGCCGGTGTCCACTTCGGTCACCAGACCCGTCGCTGGAACCCCAAGATGGCCGAGTACATCTATTGCGAGCGCAACGGCATCTACATCATCGATCTTCAGAAGACCGTGAAAAAGCTCGAAGAGGCTTATGAGTTCGTCCGCCAGCTGTCCGAAAACGGCCAGAGCATTCTGTTCGTCGGCACGAAGAAGCAGGCGACCGACGCCGTCAAGGAAGAGGCCTCCCGCGTGGGCATGTACTATGTCAACGCCCGTTGGCTCGGCGGCATGCTCACCAACTTCAAGACCATGCGCACCCGCGTTGACCGCCTCGCACAGCTGAAAAAGATGCAGGAAGACGGCACCTTCGACATGCTGCCCAAGAAGGAAGTCATGAAGCACCTGGGCGAGATGGAAAAGCTCGAAAAGTACCTGGGCGGCGTCAAGGACATGAAGAAGCTCCCCGGCGCGTTGTTCGTTGTTGACCCCCGCAAGGAGCACAACGCCATTGCCGAGGCCCGCAAGCTGCACATCCCCATCGTCGCCATCGTCGACACCAACTGCGACC
>CAZUSM010000248.1:0-2300 GCA_964623675.1 uncultured Oscillospiraceae bacterium | reverse complement strand
GGCACGCCCTTCATCTCATACTGCGCGCACTTCCAGCCGAGGCTGTTGTCGCTGACGTCAATCTTGGCGCGGATTCCGGCGGCCTTGAGCGCTTCGTAAACGGCGTTGGCTTTCTCGCTCACGCCCTCCTTGTGCTGCGCCACGGGCACGACGATGACCTGAACCGGCGCGATGCGCGGGGGCAGGACGAGGCCGTTGTTGTCGCCGTGAGTCATGATGATGCCGCCGATTATGCGCGTGGAGAGACCCCAAGAGGTCTGATACGGGTGCTTTTGCTGGTTGTCTTTGTCGGTGAAGGTGATGTTGAACTGCTCGGCAAAGCCTTGGCCGAAGTAGTGGCTCGTGCCGGACTGGAGCGCCTTTTTGTCGTGCATCATGCACTCTATCGTATAGGTGTTCACTGCGCCCGCGAACTTTTCCTTGTCGGTCTTGTTGCCGCGGATGACGGGCATTGCGAGATAGTTTTCGCACAGGTCGGCGTAAACCTCAAGCTGGTGGAGCGTCTCCTCGCGCGCCTCCTGCTCGGTGGCGTGCAGGGTGTGCCCCTCCTGCCACAAGAATTCTCTCCCGCGCAAAAACGGACGCGTGGTCTTTTCCCAGCGCAGAACCGAGCACCACTGGTTATAAAGCATCGGCAGGTCGCGCCACGAGTGCACCACGTGGCTCCAGTGGTCGCAGAAAAGGGTTTCGGACGTGGGGCGGATGCACAGCCTCTCCGGCAGCTCCTCGCTCCCGCCGACGGTGACCCACGCGCACTCCGGCGCGAAGCCCTCCACGTGATCCTTTTCCTTTTGCAGCAGGCTCTCCGGAATCAGCATCGGCATGGACACGTTCTCGTGCCCGTCGCGCTTGAACATGCCGTCGAGTATGGCCTGAATGTTTTCCCACAGGGCGTAGCCGTAAGGCCGCAGAATGAACAGCCCCTTGACGTTGGAATAGTCGACAAGCTCGGCCTTGATGCACACGTCGGTGAACCACTGCGCAAAGTCGACCTCCATATCGGTGATCTGCTCTACCTTTTTGTCTTTTGCCATTGTTTTTTCTCCAATCAATCGCCAGAGCCCTTGCTCCGTCGTAATAGCCCCGGCGGCGCTCGCCAAACCGGGTTATTCTATTGTATATTCCCCATTTTGCTTTGTCAAGACGTGAAAAAGCGTAATTTTGCTTGACCTCGCGCCCCACAATCTGTATAATAGTGTAGTATGCAATGATTTTGACACACTCGGAGGTGACTGATATAAACAAACAAAAATTTTTGACCGAGCTGGCAAAGCTTTTGACCTTTATGTATGATGAGGACAGGCAGACCGCGCTTGAAATGTACAGCGAGCTGTTTGACACTGCGAGCGATGAGCAGGCGCTTTTGGCATTCCTCGTTTCGCCCACACGGCAGGCGGTCATAATCGCGCGCGCCTACAACGCGCGTGAACGCAAGCTGCAGGTGGACACCCGGTCGAGAGAAGATGAATATTATGACGATGAGGGCACGCCCGACTTCGTCCTCGCGATTGAGGGCTTGGCCGAGGAGGCTTATGAGCGCGGCGTGGCCGCGCCGAAAGTCCCGGCGGATCAGTTCAGCCTGTTTTTCGACGGCGTGCACCCCACCGAGGGTGACGCCGCCGCCCCCGCCGCCGAGGCGGACAGCGCGCCGATCGAGGCTGAGTCCGTGGTTTTCTCCGACGATGAGGCCGACGAGGCCGCGCCCGTGGCCGCTGTTCAGGCCGATGCGGCGACCGAGGGCGACGTGGTTGACGATGTCGACGCGTTCCTTTCCGAATTCTCCATTGCCGACGGCGCCCTTGATGAGGCCGAGGAGAAAAAGGCCGAGGCCGTCAGCGTTGACGCCGAAACCGCACCCGCACCCCGCCCCGACGCGGAAAAGGCGAAAAAGAGCGCATCCGCGCCCCCGGCGCGGCGCAATGAGGCCGTGCTGGCCGAGGCCGTTGACATCACGGAGAAAAAGCCGATAGTGTGGCTGTTGCTGCTCTATGTCATCGCGGCTGTGCCCGCCGTGGCGATATGCGTGGTCATTTTGCTCATTCCGACGCTCTTCTTCCTGCTGATGGCGGTGGGCGCGGTCGTGCTGGGCATAATGGCGCTCTCGTCCGCGTTCGGCGCGTTCACGATTTTTGCCGACGTCATGGTTGTGCTGGGCGTGGCGCTTGTCACGCTGGCGCTGGGGCTGCTGTTTTTGTGGCTGTTTGCGTGGCTCGTCGGCGGCGCAATCGCGGGCTTCATCAACGCGATAATCAAGCTCGGCGGAAAATGGTGCTATAAGGAGGTGCCTGCGGCATGAAAAA
>CAZUSM010000247.1:0-2310 GCA_964623675.1 uncultured Oscillospiraceae bacterium | reverse complement strand
TTGAAGCCGTATTGCGCGGCGAGGGCGCGGGCGCGCTCAATGCGGCCGGTGGGGCGCTTGGCGGCGTACACGGCGCGCAGCATCAGGTTTTTCGGCGAGTGCTCAAAGTCGACGAACTCAATGACGTCGACATTGTACCCCAAGTCGGCGAGGACGTCGGCGCGGATGGCGTCGGTGAGGAGGGCGCAGACGCGCTCTTTAATCAGGCCGTGGGTGAAAAGAACGTCCAGCTCGCCGCCCTTTTTGACGGTTTTGTTTATCTCGTGCTGGCAGCAGGGGACGGAGAAAATGTACTTTGCGCGGCGGGAAAGCGCATAATTGAGCGCGTAATCCGTGGCGGTGTCACAGGCGTGGAGCGTGACGACCATGTCAATCGGCTCGTCATACAGCACGTCGCGCGTCACGTCCGCATGCACGAAGCGAAGGTTATCATATCCGTACTTCGCGGCGACGGCGTTGCAGTGCTCGACCACGTCCTTTTTGAGGTCATAGCCGATGATTTTGGCGTTCATGCCGCGCTTGACAGTGAAATAATAGTACAAAATGAAGGTCAAATATGACTTGCCGCAGCCGAAATCGAGGATAGTTATGTCCTTTTTGTCGCTTTTGGCAAACTCGTCGTCCACAAGCTCGACGAAGCGGTTAATCTGCTTGTACTTGTCATATTTCGAGTGCACGACGCGGAAATCCGCCGTGAACACGCCCAAATCCACCAGCGCGGGGATATTCTCGCCCTCGGCGAGAATGTAGCTCTTGCCGCGGTTGTGCGCGCGGCTTTCGTCCCCGCCGGGACGTGGCACGGCGGCGAGGGTCTTGCGCTTATATGCGCCGTTGGTTTTCAACGAATACTGCGCGGAAACGGCGTCGGAGAGGATAAGCACCTGGCGATAGCGCCCGTCAAGCTCATCGGCGAAGTGGCGTTCGAGCGCGTCGGCGTCGAGATTTTTGTGGAACGCCTTATTGTCGCGGAAGCTTTCCACCTGCCAAAGGTGCTCGCCGCGAAGGTCGACGGGGCGAATGATGACCTTGGCGGGGTCAAGCGCGCTCGTCGGCTGGCTGAGCACGGCCTTGCTCAGCGTCGGCAGTGCCGACGCAAAATCGGCGCAGAGTCTTGAATTACCCATCGCGCGCCCTCATTCGCCGAACATGCGCTTGAGGCGCAGGGCGGCGGCTTTCAGTTCGTTTTTGCTGTAAGAGTTGTTCTCGTCCGCGAGCACCGCCGCGACGGCCTCTTTGGGCGTGACGTCCCCGGCGACCATGGCGTCAACCAGCATGGCCTCGGCGGACACGGTGTGCTCGACCTTGTTGAAAACATAGTCCTCATCAATCTCGATGACGACGGCGTACTCGCCCTTGTCGTAGCTGCCCTTGGCCAAAAGCTGCTGCTTGACCTCGGCGGGTGTGCCGCGAAAGTGCATTTCGTGCAGCTTGGTGAGGTCGTTGCAGAGGCACATACGGCACTTCGCGCCCTCGTCGATGAAAAAGTCAACCAGCTCCATGATGCGCTTGGGCGATTCATAAAGGGCGAAGGTGCGCGTGTCGCCGTGGCGCAGTTTTTCGAGCAGGCGGCGGCGCTCAACGTTTTCGCGCGGGAAAAAGCCGTAGAACGTGAAGCCGGAAAGGTCAAAGCCGGAAACCGACAGCGCCGTCACCGCCGCGCAGCAGCCCGGCACGCCCACGATGCGTATCCCGGCGTCGACGGCGGCCTTGATGAGCTCGTTGCCGGGGTCGGAGATGCAGGGCGTGCCCGCGTCGGTGATGACCGCGACGGACTTGCCCGCGAGCATTTCGTTGATGAAATACTTGGCCTTGCCGTACTCGTTGAATTTGTGGTTCGAGGCGAGCTTGTTGCGAATCTCCAGCTTGTTCATCAGCACCATTGAGCGGCGCGTGTCCTCGGCGGCGATGATGTCCACCTCGGAGAGGATTTTTTTGCCGCGCGGTGACATGTCCTGCGAGTTGCCGATGGGAGTGGCCACGATGTAAAGCGTGCCGGTCGTTTTTTCGTCCATTTCAATCTCCGTAAATAGCGTATTTATAATGATTGGGTTGATTATATATCATTTTCCCGCAATGTGCAACGCCGCGCGCAAAAATTCCCGGCCGGATGCTCCGGCCGGGAATGGGTATATAATTCAAGAGCGCAGAGGCAGACGCTTATTCGTCGGCGCCGTCGTCGCAGATGAGGCCGTAGCCGCCCTGTTTGCGCTTATAGACCACGGAGATTGCGTCGTCCGCGTCCATGTTTTTGAACACAAAGAACTCGTGACCCAGCAGCTCCATCTGCAAAATGGCCTCCTCGGCGGACAT
>CAZUSM010000246.1:0-2311 GCA_964623675.1 uncultured Oscillospiraceae bacterium | reverse complement strand
GGCAAGTACGCCGAAAGCTGCATCCGCATGGGCAAGGCGCGCCGCATCAGCCGCGCCGAGGCCGAGGAAATCCTCCACCACGCCGAGGAGCTGGGGTACGTCCACCAGCTGTCCAACATCGACGGGCCGGACTTCTCGCTGTTCATCTGCAACTGCGCGTGGGACAGCTGCATGGCACTGAAAACCTCGTGGTACACCCAGTCGCCCAGCCTCTCGCGCTCGAACTACGTGGCCGACGTCAACGCGGAAAAGTGCGTGGCCTGCGGCGGCTGCGTCGAGGTTTGCCCGCAAAACGCCGTCAAGCTCGGCCAAAAGCTGTGCCAAAAGCAGCCCGTGAAAATCGCGAAAACCGCGATTCCGGACAACACCCTCTTCTTCGGCAAAAAGCACTGGCAGACCGACTTTTTGACCGCGCGCGCCAACGTCGTCCCCGAAACGGGCACAGCCCCCTGCAAGGTCAATTGCCCGGCGCACATCGCCGTTCAGGGCTATCTCAAAATGGCGGCGCAGGGCAGATACCGCGACGCGCTTGAGCTCATCAAGAAAGAAAACCCGTTCCCCGCCGTGTGCGGCAGCGTGTGCCACCGCTTCTGCGAGGAGGTTTGCACGCGCGGCGATGTTGACCAACCCATCGCCATTGACGAGGTCAAAAAGTTCATCGCCCGCCAAGAGCTGAACGCCGAGCGCCGCTTTGTGCCCAAAAAGCTTTTCAATGACGGCAAGCGCATCGCCGTCATCGGCGCAGGCCCTGCGGGCTTGAGCTGTGCGTATTATCTGGCCGTTTACGGCCATCAGGTCACCGTATTTGACAAAAACCCCATCCCCGGCGGCATGATGGCGCTCGGCATTCCGTCCTTCCGCCTCGAAAAGGACACCCTCAACGCCGAAATCGACATCCTGCGCGAGCTGGGTGTGCAGTTCAAATGCGGCGTCGAGGTCGGCAGGGATGTGACCCTTCAGCAGCTCCGCGATGAGGGCTACAAGGGCTTTTACGTGGCCATCGGCGCGCAGAAATCCGCCCCGCTCAAGCTCGACGGGGAAGGCCTTGACGGCGTGATGGGCGGTGTGGACTTCCTGCGGCGCGTCAATCTCGGCGAAGAGGCGAAAATCGGCAAGCGCGTGGCGGTCATCGGCGGCGGCAATGTCGCCATGGACGTGTGCCGCAGTGCCGTGCGCCTCGGCGCGGACGAGGTCACGGTCATCTATCGCCGCACGCGCGAGGACATGCCCGCCGACGCCGAGGAGCTTGCCGAGGCCGAGCGCGAGGGCGTGAAGCTGCGCTTTTTGAGCGCGCCCGCCGAGATAATCGGCGACAACGGCCACGTCAAGGCGGTCAAGGTTGAGCTCATGCAGCCGGGCGAGGCCGACGAAAAGGGACGCCGCAAGGTGCGCGGCACGGGCGAATTTGAGCTTGTCCCCGCCGACACGGTCATCGCCGCCATCGGCCAAACCGTCGATTGGGGCGCTCTGGACACCGGCGCGCTCGCCCTCACAAAGAAAAACACCGCCCAGGCCGATTCTTGGACATATCAGACCGCCCAGCCGGACATCTTTGTCGGCGGCGACTGCCTGAGCGGCCCGCGCTTTGTCATCGAGGCCATTGCCGCCGGCAAAGAGGGCGCGGAGTCTCTTCATCGCTTCGTTTGGGAGGGGCACAGCCTCACTCTCGGCCGCGTCAAGCGCGACAATTTCAAGTTCATCGACAAGTCCAATCTCGTCATCACGCCGGAAAGCCGCGACGCGCGCCAAATCCCCGCGCGCGACGAGACCAAGGCCAAAACCTTCTCCGACGAGCGCGAGGCGCTCACCGAGGAGCAGGTCAAGCGCGAAACCGCGCGCTGCCTCGGCTGCGGCGCGGCGCATGTGGACGCGAACATCTGCATCGGCTGCGGCTTGTGCACAACGCGCTGCAAGTTCGACGCAATCACGTTGCACCGTGAATACGACGCGTGGAGCAGACCCTATGAAAAGCTCATCGGCACGGTGCTCAAGGGCGAGGTCAAAAAGCTCGGCCGCGTCATCACCGGCGCGGGGAAGGACTGAGCCATGCACGAGATTTCGGCGCTTGAAGAGGCCGTGCGCACAGCCGACAAGCTCGCCGAGGAGCACGGCATTGACGCCATTAAGGTGCTCACGCTCGAAATCGGCGAGCTGACCGGCTATGTCCCGCGCTTTTTCGAGGAGTATTTCCCCATCGTCACCGAGGACAAGCCCCGGCTTCATAATTGCGAGCTGAAAACCCGCATAGTCCGCGGCGAGGCACTCTGCCGCGACTGCGGCGCGCTCTACAACGTCCTGCGCGCCGAGGGCG
>CAZUSM010000245.1:0-2319 GCA_964623675.1 uncultured Oscillospiraceae bacterium | reverse complement strand
CCGGCAAGTCCACCCTCGCCAAGCACATGAACGCCATCCTCGTCCCCGACGAGGGGCAGGTGCTGATTGACGGGGTCGACACGGCGGACGAAGCGCGTCTGCTCGACGTGCGCCGCCGCGTGGGCATGGTGTTCCAAAACTCGGACAATCAGATAGTCGCGAACGTCGTGGAGGACGATGTGGCCTTCGCGCCGGAAAATCTCGGCGTCCCCTCGGAGGAAATCCGCGCGCGCGTGGACGAAAGCCTGAAGCAAGTGGGCATGTATGAGCTGCGCGAGCATGCGCCGCATCTCCTGTCCGGCGGGCAGAAGCAACGCGTGGCCATCGCGGGCGTGCTCGCCATGCAGCCGGAAATCATCGTGCTCGACGAGCCGACCGCCATGCTCGACCCGCAGGGGCGGCAAGAGGTCGTGGCCACGGTGACGCGCCTTTGCCGCGAGGAGGGCATGACCGTCGTGCTCATCACGCACCACATGGACGAGTGCGTCGGCGCGGACAGGCTCATCGTCATGTCAAACGGCAGCATCGTGGCCGACGGCGCGCCGGGCGAGGTGTTTGCGGACGTGGCGCTCATGGAGCGCGAGGGGCTGACCGTCCCCGCGACGACACGGCTTTTGCACGAGCTGAACCGACACGGCTTTGACCTTGCGCTTGACGCGCTGACGGTTGACGACTGCGCCGACGCCGTGGCGCAAGCATTGAACAATTGACACTTTTGGCTTGATAAGAGGAAAATAAATGGCAGATATCAAAGTGGCGGGTCTGCGCCACGTTTACAGCGCCGGGACTCCGTTTGAAAAGGTCGCGCTCGACGGCGTTGACCTTGAAATACCGCACGGCCAGCTTGTGGGCATCATCGGCCACACAGGTTCGGGCAAGTCCACCTTCGTGCAGCACCTCAACGCCCTGCTCGCGCCGAGCGCGGGCAAGGTGTACGTCGGCGGCAAGGACATCAACGCCGACAAGTTCTCCCGCAAGGCGGTCAAGGGCGAGGTGGGGCTTGTGTTCCAATACCCGGAGTACCAGCTTTTTGAGGAGACGGTTTACAAAGACATCGCCTTCGGGCCGAAAAACATGAAGCTCGGCGAGAGCGAGATTGACGAGCGCGTGCGCGAGGCGGCGGGCTTTGTCGGCGTGGAGGAGTCGCTTTTCGACAAGTCCCCGTTGGAGCTTTCCGGCGGGCAGAAGCGGCGCGTGGCCATCGCGGGCGTCATCGCGATGCGTCCGGGCGTGCTGATTCTCGATGAGCCCACTGCGGGGCTTGACCCCTTGGGGTGCAGCACCATACTCGAAAACATACTCAATTACCGCGAAAAAAGCGGCTCGACCGTGATTGTCATCAGTCACAGCATGGATGATGCCGCGCGGATATGCCAGCGCGTCATCGTTTTCGACCGTGGCCGCGTGCTCATGGACGGCGCGCCGGCTGAGGTCTTCTCTCAGCCGGAAAAGCTGATTTCCGTGGGGCTTTCCGTGCCCCATGCAAGCGAGCTTGCCATGGCCTTGCGCGCGCGCGGCGTGGACATTCCGCGCAGTGTTTACACGCAGGAAAGCCTTGTTGAGGCCGTGCTTGCGGCCAAGGGGGTGGGCAAATGCTGAAAGACGTCACTCTCGGCCAGTTCTTCCCCGGCGACACCGTGGTGCACAAGCTCGACGCGCGCACCAAGCTCATCTTGGTCATTGTTTATATCATTGCGCTGTTTCAGGCGGTGGGCTGGGTGTCATACCTCGCGGTCACGGCGGTGACGGCGCTTTGCATGGCGCTTTCGCACATCGCGCCCCGGCATATCTTCAAGGGGCTGAAACCGATGCTCTTCATCATCGTCCTCACCGCGCTTTTGAATATTTTCTACACCGACGGCACACCCATCCTCCCCGGCTGGATAATCACGTGGGAGGGCATAGGCCGCGCGGTGCAGATGGTGCTGCGCATCGTCCTGCTCATCACGGGCACGTTCCTCTTGACCTATACCACCAGCCCCATCGCCCTCACAGACGGCTTGGAAAAGCTGATGAACCCGCTGAAAAAGCTGAAAGTCCCGGTGCATGAGATAACCATGATGATGAGCATGGCCTTGCGCTTCATTCCCACGCTCATCGAGGAGACGGACAAAATCATGTCCGCGCAGAAGGCGCGCGGCGCGGATTTTGAAACCGGCAGCCTCGTCGACCGCGCCAAGGCGCTTTTGCCCGTGATGGTGCCGCTGTTCGTGTCGGCCTTTCGCCGCGCGGATGAGCTTGCTGTGGCGATGGAAAGCCGCTGCTATCACGGCGGCGAGGGCAGAACGCGCATGAAAATACTCAAATTCGCCCCGCGCG
>CAZUSM010000244.1:0-2329 GCA_964623675.1 uncultured Oscillospiraceae bacterium | reverse complement strand
GCGTTGCGCAGACCCTTTTCAACGGACGGGAAGAAGTTTTTGGGGACAGAGCCGCCGAACACTTCCTCGGCGAAGATCATGTCGTCCTGCTCCTCCTGCGGCTCGAAGCGAATCCACACGTCGCCGAACTGGCCGGAACCGCCGGACTGTTTCTTGTGGCGGCCGTGAGCCTCGACCTTGCCCTTGATCTTCTCGCGGTAAGCCACGCGCGCGGGCTTGAGCTCGGTCTCGACGGAGAAGCGGCTCTTGAGCTTGGCGCAGAGAACGTCAACCTGAATGTCGCCCGCGCCGGAGATGACCATCTGGTGGGTCTCGGCGTTGTTGACGAGGGTGAAGGAGATGTCTTCCTCATTCAGTCTTGCAAGACCGGCCGCGACCTTGTCGTCCTGACCCTTGGTCTTGGGGGAGATGGCCATGGAGTAGCACGGTTCGGGAATCTCGATTGCGGGCAGCTCGACCTCGTTCTTTGGGTCGCAAACGCTGTCGCCGGTTTTCCAATCCATCTTGCCGACGGCCACGATGTCGCCGCAGCAGCAATCCTTGACCTCGGTGTTCTTCTTGCCGCACATGGTGTAAAGGCGGCCGAGCTTGTCGGTGCTGGCGGAGCGAACATCACGCAGGGACATATCGCCCGTGACAGTGCCGCGCATGACCTTGACGAAGCTGTACTTGCCGAACTGGTCGGAAACGGTTTTGAAAACAAAGCCGAGGGTCGGCTCGCCGGACTTGTCCTCCGGGGCGGAGACGTAGTCCACGATGCCCTGAAGCATGGCCTCAGTGCCGACGTTGCTCATTGCGGCGGAGGCGAACACGGGCACGACGGAGCGATCCTTCAAACCGGCCTTGATACCGGCGATCATGTCTTCCTCGCTCAGCTCCATGGTCTCGAAGAACTTTTCCATCAGCTCTTCGGTGGCGCCGGCGGCGGTCTCCATCAGCGCCTCGCGCAGCTCGGCGATCTTGCCGGCGTCGGCGGCGGGGACATCGACCTTCGCGACCTTGGCGCCGTTGGTTTTGTATGCCACGTTGTGCACCACGTCGATGACGCCGGTGCCGTCGGACATGGGGGCGGTGACAGCGCACACGATAGAGCCGTACTTGGCCTTCAGAGCGTCAACAACAGCATAGTAATCGCCGTGCTCCTCATCGCACTTGGACACGCAGAACATGGTCGGCAAGTTCGCGGCCTTGAGGTATTTCCAAGAGCGCTCAGCGCCGACGGAGATGCCGTCCTTGGCCGAGCACAGGATCACGCCGCACTCAACCGCGCGAATGGCGCTCAGCACGTCGCCTGCAAAGTCGAAATAGCCGGGGCAGTCAAGAACGTTGATTTTGCACCCTGCGTAGTTGACGGGGGCGATGGAGGTGGAAATGGTGATTTGGCGCTTGATCTCCTCGGCGTCATAGTCGCACACGGTGTTGCCGTCGCTGACCTTGCCCATGCGGTCAATTGCGCCGGTGACGAACAGCATGCTTTCCACAAGGCTGGTCTTGCCGCTGTTGCCGTGCCCCAGCAGGGCGATGTTGCGGATGTTTTTGGTTTCCATTTGTTGCTTCCTCTCTGTCAAAATATGTGCTAATTAAGAATATGAAAAATTATAACTGACATTTCAGCATTCCAACCTATTATACACTAACCTCACCCATCTTTGCAACTATAATTTCAATATTTGCCCGCTTAATATTTTTCATGCCTCTCGGCGGGCTGGGGGAGGGCGGCAAAAAGGGCCACCTGAGACGGTGACCCCTTGCGTAAAGAGTGTTATCAGAATTTCATGAACACCGACACTGCCAGCACCGGTATCGCCGTTATCAGCATGTAAAGCAGGATGAATCCGAGGCTTATGCTGCCCGTGGCGAGCATTTTGGTGAAGATTATCACCATGCCCAGCGCGGCGGCGAGGAGAGTGATGAGGATGTTTATCCTCGTGGCGGTGTAGATGCTTTTGCCCGTGTCGGCCATGCTCGTCACGGGGGCAAGACCCTCCCGGCACACGACCGCCGCGATTTTGCTGCTTTCGGACGGCTGTGTTTCGGTTATCTTGAAGCGTTCAACATACGGCGGGAAGTCGTATCCGTCGGTTGCGATGTCGAACGTGCTTTTGAGCATTTCGGGCGTGATGTTGAAGTCACGCAGGGCGAAAATCGGGTGGCGGTTTGAGCGCATCAGCTCCACAAGCGCCTTGCGCACCTGCGGCAGCGGCTCATAGCTCATCGAGAATATGCCGTAGAGTATGCCGTCGATGGCCAGCAGCACCGTGGTCTTGTCCACGAGGCGGAACGGAATGCGCACGTTCATCAGCCGCATCAGGTCGCTGCTGCCGCAGAG
>CAZUSM010000243.1:0-2352 GCA_964623675.1 uncultured Oscillospiraceae bacterium | reverse complement strand
ATGTCCGTCCTGCGGCACAGCTCCGACACCGTGATTTTGTACACCGGCATCTCCGCCAGCATGGCGAAAAACTCCCGTCGAATCAGCTCCTCCGCCTTTTGATATCGCTTGTCCATGCCCTGCTCTCCTTTTAATAAACACTTTTTTCAACCCTGTTCATTATTCAACAGCTTCCGTTTTCTTGTTCATTGACCGATTATTAACGTAATTATATAATGCACTTGGCAGAAAATCAACAACATGTTGAATAAAAGGAGAGAGAAATAATGAGACCGGAGCATGAAATACTGTTCACCCCCATGAAAATCGGCACGGTTGAGATTCCCAACCGCATTGTCATGTGCCCCATGGAGGGCACGAGCATCGTCGAGTGGCTCTACCGCTGCAAATTTGAAAAAGAGCACCACGACTTTTTCATTGAGCGCGCTAAGGACGGCGTGGGGCTTTATATCCCCGGCATGACCCCCGTCAGAAGCATGATCGGCGACAAGTGGCTTCATGAGCACCCGGAGGTGTTCAAGGGCGTCAAAGAGCTCATGGACGAAATGCACTCTTACGGCACCAAGGTCTTTTTCCAGCTCGGCGCGGGCTGGGGGCGTTCCACCACGCTCAGCGAGGGCACAAGAAAGCTGCTCGACAACAAGCTCCTCGGCAAGCTCATGAAGCCCGTCATCAACCTTGACCACATGCTCGTCACGGCGGACGAGGGCATGCAAAACGTGTGGATGCCGCAGTATAAGTGCCACGGCCTGAGCGAAAGCGAGATTGCCGAGTATGTCAATGCCTACGCCAAGTGCGCGAGACTGTGCAAGGACAACGGCGTTGACGGCGTCGAGGTTCACGCCGTGCACGAAGGCTATATCCTCGACCAGTTCGCCACCAAGTATATGAACCACCGCACGGACAAATACGGCGGCAGTCTCGAAAATCGCCTGCGCTTTGCCGTCGAGGTCGTTCAGGCCATCAAGGCCGAGTGCGGCGCGGACTACCCCGTCTCCCTGCGTTACAGCGTCGAAAGCAAGGTCATCGACTTCAACGTCGGCGCAGTGCCGGGCGAGGAGTACACCGAAATCGGCCGCGACATGGCCGAGTCCGAGCAGGCCGTTCAAATCCTCCGCGCGGCGGGCTACGACTGCTTCAACTGCGACAACGGCACTTATGACTCTTGGTACTGGGCGCACCCGCCTGTGTATATGCCGCTCAACTGCAACCTTGAGGACGTCAAGCACATCAAAAAGTTCACCGACGCGCCCGTTATCTGCGCCGGCAAAATGCAGATTGACGCCGCCGCCGAGGCCATTTCCGCCGGCGAGCTGGACGGCGTGGGCATCGGCAGACAGTTCCTCACCGATGAAAAGACCCTCACCAAGGTCAAGGCCGGTGAGCCGGAGGAAATCCGCCCCTGCATTTCCTGCCACATTTCCTGCTGCCCTGTGGCCACTTGGAAAGACAGCGGCGCCGCCGCCGATTTCAAGGGCATACTCTCCGGCAAGAAGCAGCCGGGCACCTGCTCGCTCAACCCGCACACCTTCCATGAGAAAAAATACGTCGTCGAAAAGGCGAAAAACCCCAAGAAAATCGCCGTCATCGGCGGCGGCATCGGCGGCATGGAGATGGCCATACAGTCCGCTCTGCGCGGCCACGAGGTCGAGCTTTTCGAGAAAACCGACTGCCTCGGCGGAACGTTCCGCGCCGCCGCCGCGCCCGAATGCAAGGAAAAGGACAGAGACCTCCTCGCCTGGTATGCCCGCCAAATGAGCAAATACCCCATAAAAGTGCACTATAACACCGAAATCACGAGCCTTGACGGCATCAATGCCGATGAAATAGTCATTGCAACCGGTGGCACGCCGAAAAAGCTGCCCGTGCCGGGCGGCGAGAAGTGCGTTGACATCATCTCCGCGCTTTTGAACGAAGAACAGCTCGGTGACCGCGTGGCGATAATCGGCGGCGGCCTTGCCGGGTGCGAGCTTGCCTATGACCTCGTCTGCAAGGGCAAGCACCCGTTCATCATCGAAATGCAGAAAGACGTCATCATCGACATCAACGTCGCCGCCATGAACTCCATGATGATGCGCGATCTCCTGCGTTATCACAAAGTGCCGCTTTACCTGCTCAGCCGCACCAAGGAGATAACCGACGACGGCGTTGTCATCGAAAATGCCGACGGCGTCACCACCATCCCCGCCGACAGCTTTGTCAGCGCGGTCGGCTTCACCTCCGGCTCGCCGCTTTATGACAAAAAGAACAAGCACGTCCACATCATCGGCGACGCAAACGAGGTCACAAACCTCAAAGCCGCAATATGGGGCGCAAACGACCTCGCCCTGAAATTCAGCGGCCAAAAGTAAA
>CAZUSM010000242.1:0-2360 GCA_964623675.1 uncultured Oscillospiraceae bacterium | reverse complement strand
TTTTCGCCGCCGATGAGGTGGAAGTGGAGGTGCATGACGGTTTGGCCGCCGTCTTGGCCGCAGTTATTTATCACGCGGTAGCCGCCGGTCAGACCCTCGGCCTTGGCGATTTTGGGCACGGCCTCAAACACGTGCGCGACGAGGGCGGAGTTTTCCGCCGTGATGGCGTCGGCGCAGCAGACGTGCTCCTTGGGAACAATGAGGATATGCACGGGGGCTTGGGGGTTGATGTCGCGGAAAGCGTAAACATGCTCGTCCTCATAGACCTTGTTGGAGGGAATGTCCCCCTCGATTATCTTGCAGAAAAGGCAATCGTTCATTGTGGCGTCTCCTTTGCTTTTATTTTGAGTATAAATTATGGCTCGGTTTACGGCTCAGTCCTTGGCGTTGGCATTGACGAAATCGTCAACGGCGGCCATGGCGTCGTCGAGCTTCAAGAGATTCTTGCAGCCGCCCATGGCGGAATCGGGCTTGCCGCCGCCCGAACCCTCGCAGAGCTTGGTGATGGTCTTGATGAGGTCACCGGCGCGGACACCGCGAGCGACGGCGTTCTTGCCGCAGACGGCGAGGAGGGTGGCCTTGTCGTCGGCAGTGGCGGCGAGGACGGCGACGATGTTGGGGTATTTATCCTTGAGCTGGTCGCCCATTTTGCGGATGTCGGCGGCGTTGACCGGGCCGTTGGTGATGGTGATGACCTTGAGCCCCTTGATGTCCTTCGCGCCGTACAAAAGGCGCTCGGCCTGACCGCTCATGAGCTGGTCTTTGAGCTTGTCAATATTCTGCTTGAGGTCGTGGATCTCGGCGAGGTTGCTTTCGACCCTGACCATAATGTCAACCGGGCGAGCCTTGAGCTTGTCGGCAACCTTGGTCATGGTGGCGGACATGGCGGAATAGCGCGCAATGACCTCGCGGCCGGTCAGCGCCTCGATGCGGCGCACGCCGGAGGCAACAGAGCCCTCGGAGGTGACGACGAACATTCCGACCTTGGCGGTGTTGTCGAGGTGAGTGCCGCCGCAAAGCTCCATGGAATAGTCGCCCATGGTGACGACGCGGACGCTGTCGCCGTATTTTTCGCCGAAGAGGGCGGTTGCGCCGAGCTCCTTGGCCTCGTCAAAGGACATTTCCTTGGTGCTGACATCAGCGCCGGAGAGCACCATGTCGGCCATGAGGGCGTTGACGCGGTTGAGCTCATCGGCGGTGAGGGCGGAGAAGTGAGTGAAGTCAAAGCGCAGGCGGTCGGGCTCGACAAGAGAGCCGGCCTGATGGACATGGTCTCCGAGCACGGTGCGCAGGGCACTTTGCAGAAGGTGGGTGGCGGAGTGCGCGCGGGAGATGGCCTTGCGGCGCTCCGTGTCAAAGCTGACGGTCAGCTCGTCGCCGAGCTTAATCTCGCCCGAAGTGAGCTTGCCGTAGTGCATATACTTGCCGCCCTTATTTTTGAGGACGTTGGTGATGTCAAAGCTGACGCCGTCGGCGGTCATGACGCCGTGGTCGGCCACCTGACCGCCCATCTCGGCGTACATCACCGTGCGGTCAAGGACGATTATCGCCTCGGCGCCGGAGGTGATGGCGTCGCGCTGCTCGCCGTCGGCGACGATGGCGACGACCTTGGCGGTGCACTCGGCGTTATTGTAGCCGACGAAGTCGGTTTCGGGCACGTCCTTGCCGAATTCCTGACCCGCCCAGCCGAGGTCGCCGAGGGCTTCTCGCGCCTTGCGCGCGCGCACGCGCTGCTCTTCCATGAGGGTCTTGAACGCGGCCTCGTCGACGGTCATGCCGTCATCCTCGCACATTTCAATCGTGAGGTCGATGGGGAAGCCGTAAGTGTCATAGAGCTTGAAAGCATCTGCGCCGGAGAATACGGTTTCGCCCTTGGCCTTGTGCTCGGCGAGGAGGTCGGCAAAGATTTTCATGCCGGCGTCGATGGTCTTGGCAAAATTCTCTTCCTCGGTTTTGACGACCTTGGTGATGTAGCTCTGCTTTTCGCGCAGTTCGGGGTACTGGCATTCGTTTTCATGAATGACGGTGTCGATGACCTTGAAAAGGAACGGATCATTGACGCCGAGGAGCTTGCCGTGGCGCGCGGCGCGGCGGAGGAGACGGCGGAGAACATAGCCGCGCCCCTCGTTGGAGGGCAGGACGCCGTCGCAAATCATGAACGTGGCGGAGCGGATATGGTCGGTGATGACGCGCAGAGTGACGTCCATCTTGTCGCTCTTGCCGTAATACGCGCCGGTCAGCTCGGTGACCTTGTGGGTGATGTTCATGACGGTGTCGACGTCAAAGAGGGAGTTGACGCCCTGGCAGACGACCGCGAGGCGCTCCAAGCCCATGCCGGTGTCGATGTTTTTCTGCTTGAG
>CAZUSM010000241.1:0-2364 GCA_964623675.1 uncultured Oscillospiraceae bacterium | reverse complement strand
ACGAACAGCTCTTCCATGCTCACCGCGCTCTGCGCCATGCCGTGCGGCACGTCCTTTCGCGGCAGGATAAGCTCAACGCCGTAGGGCGTTTCTTTTTTATACTTCGCCCCGGCCGCGTCGAACGCGCCCAAATCCTCTCGCCCACAGCGCACAATGCAGTATTCGTCCAAAAGCCTGTCCTTCTCCTCGCACAGCAGGAGCTTGCCCTTGTGCAAAAACGCCACGTAATCGCACAGCCGCTCCAAATCGCTGACAATGTGCGAGGAAATGAGCACCGAGTGCGTTTCATCTCGCGTGAAGTCATAAAACAGCTCCACCACCTCGTCGCGCGCCACGGGGTCAAGCCCGCTCGTCGGCTCGTCGAGCAGCAGCAGGCGGCTTCCGTGCGACATCGCCGCCGCGATGCCGAGCTTCATTTTCATCCCGCGCGAAAAGTCCTTGAACGGCTTGTTCTCCGGCAGGTTCAGCTTTTTCACGAGGCGGTCAAACTCCGCGCCGTCCCAGTTCGTGAACGTCGCGCGCAGCATGCGCGCGATTTGCCGCACCGTCATGCAGTCGGGGAAGCCGATTTCATCCGGCACAACGCCGACCTCCTCCTTGTTCAGACGGCTGCACTCGCGGCTGTCGCGGCCGAGCACGCGGATCTCGCCCGCGTCGGCGTGCAGAATGTCGAGAATCAGGCGGATTGTCGTGCTTTTGCCCGCGCCGTTTTCGCCGATGAGGCCCATTATGCACCCGCTCGGCAGAGTCAGCGTCAGCTCGCCCACTTCAAAGCCGGGGAAGGTCTTTTTCACGTTTTTTATTTCCAGTGCGTTCATGTTTCGTCCTCCATGCCGTAATTGACCATCTCTATTATGTCCTCGCGCGTCAGGCCGCAGGTCGCGGCCAGGCGCGAAATTTCCTCAATGTGCGCCTCGATTTTTTTCAGATTCTCCTCGCGTATAAGCTCCACATTCTTCGGCGCGACATAGCAGCCCTTGGCCGGCAGAGTGTAGATAAACCCGTCCTTTTCAAGCTCCTCATAAGCGCGCTTGGTGGTGATGAAGCTGATGCGCAAGTCCTTCGCCAGCCCGCGAATCGACGGCAAAAGCTCGTTCTCCTCCAGCGCCCCGCTGATAATCTGCGCCTTTATCTGCGAATAAATCTGCTCATAAATCGGCGCGCTGCTCTTGTTGTCAATCAGTATATTCAACCTCTCACCATCCTGTTAAATCTGTATATGCGCATTATATACAGTTAGTGCGCAGTTGTCAATAGGAAATATAAAAACATCCACCCGGCCACAACCGGGTGGATGCGTTTTGCTTTTGGCTTTTTACTGCTGATAGTTGTGGGCGTCTTGCAGCACCATTTCTTTGACCTTCAGCAGTCGCACCTTGGTGGAGTTTTCGTTCTCCTCCAGCTTCATGGAGATATACTTGATGTTGCCCTCAAGCTCGGGAATCATGACGTACTCCAGCGCGTTGACGCGGCGGCGGGTTTTTTCAATCTCCTCCGCGAGAAGCTGCATGGTCTTTTCGACCTGCGCCAGCTCCAGCATGTCCTCAAACACCTTTGCCAGCTTGTCCAGCGCGTCGTCCAACTCGCCGGAGGTCTGCACAAAGCCGTAAGGGTAAATCTCGCTGGGGTCATTGCTCTTGGTCTTGAACGAATACTCCGGGACGTTGACGCTCATGATGTTTTTGAACGACATGCCCAGCTCCACGCTCTGACGCGGATACATCAGCGCCTGTTCGAGCATCTCCGGCGACATGATGGAGCTTGCCACCTGCAGCGAGCCGAACGCCGCCGTCAGCCCCTCTTCCACGCGGGATCTGAGCTGCTTGTTGAGCTTGACAACGTCCATGAATTGGCGCATGAGCTCATCGCGCTTGTCCTTGAGCAGCTTGTGGCCGCGCCGTGCGGTTTTCAAGCGCCCCTTGAGCTGGTTGAGCACCATTCTGGTCGGGGTTATTGCGGTACCTGCCAAAAAGCATCACCTCCGTTTTTCAAAATTGATGTGGGGTTTTGCGGGGTTCGGGTGTTACTTCTTGGGCATGTACTTGTCGATCATTTCGGGCTTGATGCGCTTGAGCTCACGGCGCGGGAGAATCGACAGCAGCTCCCAGCCGATGTTGAGCGTCTCCTCGATGGAGCGGTTGGCGTTGTTGCCCTGGCTGACGTAAACCTTTTCAAATTCGTCGGCGAACTTGGCGAAGAGCTTGTCATCGTCAGACAAGGCAGCCTCGCCGAGGATGGTCATCAGCTCCTTGGCGTCCTTGCCGCGGGAATAGGCGGCGAAGAGCTGGTTCATCGTGCCGGCGTGGTCTTCGCGGGTCTTGCCCTCGCCGATGCCCTTGTCCTTCAGACGGCTCAGGCTGGGCA
>CAZUSM010000240.1:0-2379 GCA_964623675.1 uncultured Oscillospiraceae bacterium | reverse complement strand
ATGGAAAACGGCACGCCGTCCGGCGCGTCGGAGAGCATGAGCGCGGAGCGAAACTCCGTGTGCATCAGGCGAATCATGCCCACACCGTTTTCAAGCTGGGTGTATTCCTCATAAAATTCATCGTCCGGAATCTCGCGGCCGGCCTTGATGTACATCTCGTCGCCGCAGAAGAAGATGCGCGTGCCGAATTTTTTGACGCACTCATCGCCGAAAGCGGTGATTTGGTCGATGGTCTCGGCGGCGTGTTCGGGCGTGAACGGCGTGAGGGGGTAAAGCCCGTCGCGGTACTTCGTCAAGCCCACGGGCACGATGGACACGCTGTGCACGCCGGGGTACATGTCCGCAAGGTCGCGCATGGAGCGGTCAAGCTCCGCCCCGTCGTTCAGGCCGGGGCAGCAGACGATTTGGCAGTTCATGACTATCCCCGCCTCGGCGAAGCGGCGCATGGTGGCGATGGTGTCGCCGGCGCGCTTGTTGCGCAGCATTTGGCAGCGCAGCTCCGGGTTGGTGGTGTGGACGGAGACGTTGATGGGGCTGACGCGCAGGGCGATGATGCGCTCAATTTCGCGCGGGGAGAGGTTGGTGAGCGTGATGTAATTGCCCAAGAGGAAGCTCAGGCGCGCGTCGTCGTCCTTGAAGTACATGGTTTTGCGCATGCCCTTGGGGAGCTGGTCAATGAAGCAGAAGACGCAGTTGTTCGCGCAGGAGCGCGGGTTGTCCATGAGGTAGCTTTCAAAGTCAAGCCCCAAGTCGCCGCCCTCGCTTTTGTGCAGGCGCAGCTCGCGCCGCTCCCCCGCCGGGCTTTCGAGCACGACGGTGAGCATGGGGTCGTAGGCGAAAAACTTGTAATCCAGCACGTCGATTATCCGGTTGCCGTTGATGGAAACGAGGCGGTCACCGGGCTGGGCGTGGCCGTGAAGCGGGCTGTTCGCGTCGATTGATTTTATTATGTTTTCCATGCGAACCTCCCGCGTAATAGTTTTTTATCATTCGGCGACATAGCGCCGGTTGGATTTTATCGCTCATCAGAAGTATGAGCGGAAATAAGCAAGGCCGAGCGAACAATTCAAGATACGCAAAAGGAGGAAAGGCATATTCCTCTCCTCCTAAGCTTCTTTACTTGCTCGCCTCGACGTTGATGACCTGACGGCCATTGTACTGACCGCAAGCCTTGCAAGCGCGATGGGGCATACGGAATGCGCCGCAGTTGGGGCACTTGACTATTGCGGGAGCCTCCAGCTTCCAGACGGAAGAACGCCTCTTGTCACGTCTCTGACGCGATACTTTTCCCTTAGGGACTGCCATGTTGACACCTCCTGATTCACAGCTGTTTTGAGCAGCTTATTTATTTGCCATCGGGGTCTTTATCCAAAAGCTGCTCAAGCACAGCAAATCTTGGATCAAGTTGTTTCCCGCATCCGCAGGGGCCGAGATTGAGATTCTTGCCGCAGGTCGAACACAAGCCTTTGCAGTCCTCTCGGCAGAGAAACTTGGTTTCCATGTCGAGGACGAAGAGCGTGGTGAGCATGTCGTCAAGGTCGATCTCGTCGCCGTCAAGCAGGAACAGCTCGGGGTCAGCCCCCTCGTCGTCCTCGACTATCGTGGCGTCAAGCTCGGTCACTTTGGTGCTGGGGAATTCGCTGCCGCAGCGGTCACAGGTGCAGAGCATGTCCGCGCTGAGTGTGCCTGTGAGATGGAGCACACCGGCTTCGTTTTTCACTCTGCCCTCGGCATGGGGCGGGGCGTCGTATTGCTTGATCGAAGGGAAATCCAAGCCCTCGGTCGCAAGGTCGCATTCAAACGGAACGGACGCGCCGGGGATCTCTATGATATCTTTCAGATTAAGCCGCATACTACACCTCTTGCCGCACTGAGCCATTTGGCCGTTGACATCAGCCTTAATATTATAGATTGTTTGTCAAGGCTTGTCAACACTAATTTTATATTGTATAATCAGAATATCGTGAAAATTTCGCTCAGATTGGATATATTTGCCGTGAAAGAAATAACCGTAAAGCAAAATGACGCAAATCAGCGGCTTGACCGCTTCGTGGGCAAGGCCGTGCCGCTTTTGCCGGAGTCGCTGCTGCAAAAATATATAAGGCTAAAGCGCATAAAGCTCAACGGCAAGGGCGCCAAGCGCGACACGCGCCTGAACGTGGGCGACGTGCTGCAATTATACATCAACGACGAGTTTTTTGAAAAGCCGCGCGAGGAAAACTCATACCTCAAGGTCGGAACGCCCAAGCTTGACATAGTATATGAGGATGAAAACATCCTCCTTGCCGACAAGAAGCCGGGAGTGCTGTGCCACAGTGCGGGCGTATGGGATTATAACACGCTTATCGCGAATATTCAAGCCTATATGGCGCAAAAGGG
>CAZUSM010000239.1:0-2382 GCA_964623675.1 uncultured Oscillospiraceae bacterium | reverse complement strand
TGGCATCGCACTTGGCGAGGAACACGAGGTTCTCGGCCACGTAGCGGAATATATCATAGATGAGCAGGTGGCTCATGCGCAGGTTCGCGCCGCGCAGACCCATGATGTTCTTGTCCATGAAGCCGTGGCAGCAGAAGTAGGAGATCATCCAGCGGTAGTAAAGGGCACTGTTGAGCGCGGGGATGAGGTCTTTGGAGAAGGTCATGAGGAGCATGCCCCACATGCGCGCCCACTCGTAGAAGTCATACGCGGTGTCCTTGATGCCGCGCCACTCGCGGCGGACGGTGGCCATTGCGCCCTTGGCGTACAGGCGGCCGAGGCTCTTTTCGCCGTTGATGATGCGATCCTTCTTGCCCTCGGCATCGAGAGCCATGAAGTCCTCGTACTCGCTCTTTATACGCAGGCCGTCATTCTTGATGGTGTTGACCCAGCCTTCGCCGAAGGCTTTCCAGTCGGTTTCTTTGAACATTTCCCAGAAGATGCCGCCCACTTCGATGAGGTTTTTCTTCTGGTCTTCCCATTTCATTTCATCCTTGGCTTTCCAAAACTCAGGATTCGGGAACTGAACTTTTTGCTTCTTAGCCATTACTCTTTGCCCTCCTCTTTGTGAATGCGTTTGATCTCAAGGGATTCAACAAAGGCCTGAACACGGGTGCGGAGCTGGCCGGAGTTGCCGTTATTGTAAAGTCTGTCGATGGACAGGACGGGCCAACCGTACTCGTCGTGCATGATGTGGGAAACGAGCGCGCGCTCGAAGCCCCAGTAGTCGCAGTACTTCATCTGCTCGTAGATGATGCCCTCGGCATTGAACTCCTTGGCAAGGCGGTCAGCCGTTTCGCGGCGCTGGAGAACCTTTTCGTCGGATATGTAACGGGCGCACTCGGAAACCTCCATGTAATGGCGGCAAATCTGAGTGAGAGCGTCTTCGTCGTCGTTAAGCTCGATGACCTCGCGGCCGGGGGTAGAGCCGAAGCAGTAACGGTCGGAAACGACCAGTGCGCCGCAGCCCTCGATGAGCTTGGTCAGCTGAGGATCGTCGATTTCGGAGCCGACGATGGCAACACGTGCGCGGAAAGCGGGCTTCTCGTCGGGCTTGCGCTTTTTCAGCTCTTTGAGAGTGTCGCGCAGCTTCGGGAGAATGAGCGCCTTGGGGCAGGTGTAGGTGACGAGGTTGAGGATGTGGAACTCGTAACCGGTGATGACGGGGTTTTCGGCCTTGCGCATCTCGCTGATTTCGGAGATGATGGAGCAGACCTCATTGTGCTCTTCAACGGCCTTGCGGATGGCCGCGTCGGAGGTGTCAACGCCGAAGGTCTCGGTGATTCTGTCGAGCACGCGCAGGCGCATCTGCTTGACATAGGAATCGAGAGTGTAATCGGTGATTTTGAAGGGCATGTCGCAGTGGGTGACGAAGAAATTGGGCTTTTCGTTGACCTTGAGGATCTCGAAATGCTCCATTGCGCGGTTCATCATAGAGCACGCGTCAACGCCGATCATGGCGTCGAGGAACTGATAGCCGCCTTCAATGCCGCGCTCGACCAGTGCTCTGGAGAACTCGCAGGTGTAGTTCGACATGTAGTAGGTCGCGATGTCGATAGACCCGGTGTTGGGGGCGCGCAGACGCACGGAGAAGCAGTTGCCGCAGTTGAGCAGAACTTCGGGGATGTGGAAGCAGGTATAGCCGAGGGCAATGTCGCCATCGGCCTGAGCCTGTTTCACCAGCTCATTGTCAGCATTCTCAAGCAGGCTTTCAAAGTAGATCAGATGCTTAAGATCTTTCAAATGTTACACCTCTTCTTTAAAGAATTTCTATTTTGTGGAGTGCTTCCTTCACTCCGTTGAGCATAACGGAATCCGCGGGGAGCTCAAGGACGCTTCTGCCCTTGATGTCGTTTGCGGCGAAGCCGCTGTCCGCGGGGATGTACGCCAAAACCTCTGCCCCAGGAACTTTCACAAGATCCTTCAGCTCGGGATTGGTCATACGGTTGACGATGACGCCGATTTTATCATAGCTGATAAGCTCGTCCGCCACGCCTTTGATGGTCTCCAAAACCTGTTCGCCCTTCTTGCTCTGGTCGGTGATCAAAAGCAAGTGGGTGACCTTTTCCATGACGCGCCGCTGAATCTGTTCAATCCCGGCCTCGCCGTCGATGACGACGTAGTCAAAGCTGTTGGCAAGAATGCCGATGACTTCTTTGAGATAGGAATTGACCTTGCAGTAGCACCCGGAGCTTTCCGGGCGGCCGATGGCGAGAAAGGCGAATCCCGGCATCTCAATGAGCGCGTCAAAGATTCTGAAGCGCGCCTCCGACAGGAGTTCGAGCGCTTCCTTGGTGTCTCCGTTTTCAACGCTGTCGACGATGCTCATTCTGATATCGTCCA
>CAZUSM010000238.1:0-2398 GCA_964623675.1 uncultured Oscillospiraceae bacterium | reverse complement strand
AATCACCGCCAAGGCCGACACCGCCGCCGAGGCCGAGGCGATGATCGCCCCGGTGGTGGCGCACGTGAAGGAAAAGCTGGGCGAGTTTGTATACGGCGAGGACGTCGAGACCCTCGAAGAGGCCGCGATGAAGCTCCTGCGCCAAACGCCGCTCACCTTTGCCACGGCGGAAAGCTGCACCGGGGGCGAGGTCGCCAAGCGCTTCACGGATTTGCCCGGCGCGAGCGCGTTTTTCCTCGGCGGCGTGGTGACGTACACGAACGAGGCCAAGGCCACGCTCCTCGGCATTGACCCCGCGCTCATTGAGGAAAAGGGCGCGGTGAGCGACGAGGTCGCGCGCGAGATGGCCTCGCGCGTGAGAACACTTCTCGGCGCGGACATCGGCTTCGGCGTGACGGGGCTGGCAGGGCCGGACGGAGACGGCGTGCACGAGGTGGGCACGGTGTTCGTCTCCATGGACGACGGCGAAAATGTCACCGTGCGTCAGCTCCACCTCGGCACGAACCGCACCCGCTCCTTCATCCGCCGCATGGCCGGCAACCACATCTATGACATGCTCCGCCGCCGCTTGCAGGGGCTGGAGATATAAATCGGAGGTCACGCTCATGCTTCTCACTTGGCTCGGTCACTCCTGCTTCAGGCTCGACAGCGCCGACGGCTCTGCCGTCATCGACCCTTACGCCCCCGGATACGTCCCCGGTCTCGCCCTGCCGGGCGACATCACGGCGGACGCCGTGATATCAAGCCACGCCCACGCCGACCACGGCTGCGCCGAGGCCGTCACCCTGACCGGGCGCACCCCGGCGTTTGCCGTCACCAGGCTTGACACCTTCCACGATGAGGTTCGCGGCGCAATGCGCGGCGCAAACCGCGTCACCGTCATCGACGCGGAGGGCATGCGCCTCGTGCATCTGGGCGACCTTGGGCATGAGCTTTCCGCCGAGGCGCTTGCCGCGCTCGGCGAGGTGGACGTGCTGCTGCTGCCCGTGGGCGGGTTTTACACGGTCGATGCCGCCGCCGCGCGGCGCATCGCCGACGCCGTCGGCGCGCGCGTCACCGTCCCCATGCACTACAAGGGCACAAACTTCGGCTTTGATGAGCTTGACGGCGTCGAGGCGTTCACCGCGCTTTCCGACAACGTCGTCTATGCCGACTCAAACGTCCTCGCTCTCCCCTCGGAATATAATAACGTCACCCTCGTGCTCCGCTGCCCGTCGGTGTGAGACAACAAATCATCCCCGGCGGGATTGTCCCGCCGGGGATGATGCTGTCTGCGTATGTTGTTCGATTCACGCCGCGTCGGCGGCGTCGGCGGCCACGGGCTCGCCGTTATAAAGCTCGACAAATTCCTCAAGGCAGAGGGCATTATCCATGATGTACTGCGCGGCCTCAAGCCCGACATAGCGGAAGTGCCACCCCTCGTTCATCACGCCGGTCACGTCCATTTTCTCCGCCGGGAAGCGGTGAATGAACCCATACTCGGCGCAGTGGGCGATGAGCCACTTGCAGGTGTCGGTGTCCTCGATTTCGTCATTTTTGATGCTGCGGTAAACGTCGGTTATGTCCACGCACAGGGCGGTTTGGTGCTCGCTGCACCCGGCGGGCATGGTGATGTAATGTCCGTTTGCGTCCTTGCCGTCGGTGATGCCGTTGTTGGCGCATATACGTTGGAAGTTCGCGTCCTGGTCGGTGTAGCTTCTGTAGCCGGAGGAGAGGAACACGGGGTAGCCCTCGTCCTTGCAGCCGAGCGCCATGTCCAGCACGGCCTGAGCAATGCGCGAGTCGACGGCGCAGCGGTTGGGGTTATAGTCGATTTGAATGTCGGTCTCGTCCACGGTCTGGTTGAGATAGGCGAGGCTTTCCGGCACGTACTGGCCGATGGAATTGTCGCCGTTGACAAGGGTGTACTCCCAGCTTGTTATGTCGATTTCCGGCGGCGTGGGCAAGCCCAGCGCGGCGGCCTTGCCGGCGGGGGAGGCGGGGTCGGGCGTCGGTTCGGGCGTCGGCTCGACGACCTCAACAGGCTGCTCGGCCGCTTGCTCCTCGGCATCTTGCGCGTCGCCCTCAAGGTATATGGAAAGGCGAGGTTCAGAGCGGTAATAGTCCTCAATCGTGCCGCCCGCATCCAAAACCTTCATCAAATCGCCGTAAACCACGGCGTGATAATCGTCAAAGTCGCTCGTGCGCGGCGACACGGAAAAGCGCAGCGAAAAATACGCCACGAACACCGCCAGCACCACGATTCCGAATGCAATTCTAAACCCACGGCTTCCCTTCATGTGAGCCTCCTGTATATCAAAAAAGTTGAATTATCAAATCTCGCGTCAAATCGCGTACATAATACTATACCATTTTCTCACGCGCGGGTCAACCGGAAAACTGATAATAATATGTTAAC
>CAZUSM010000237.1:0-2406 GCA_964623675.1 uncultured Oscillospiraceae bacterium | reverse complement strand
CCGTTTTTGTCGGGGTGGGCTTCGTTGGCGTCGGCGGCGTGGTGGGCGTTGGTGTGGACGTTGATGTACTGGGCTTTGAGCTTGGAATAGAGTATGGTTTGGCTGGAATAGAGGCCGCTGTAGCCGGAGAGCATGTAGCTGACGCCGCAGGCGAGCGCGAAATACAGCAGTCCCCCGCCGCCGAACAGCTCAATGGACAAAAACGTGGACGCCACGGGGCAATTCGTCGCCCCGCAGAAAACGCACACCAGCCCCAGCGCCGCGCCAAACGCGGCGGGCAGCCCCAGCAGCGGCGCGACGGCGCAGCCAAACGTCGCCCCGATGAAAAAGCAGGGCACGACCTCGCCGCCCTTGAACCCGGCGGCCAGCGTGACGGCGGTGAAAAGGATTTTCAGCGCGAACGCCTCCGGGCGCGCCTCGCCGCGCTCCACGGCGGCGGTGATGACGTTCATGCCCGCGCCGTTATAGTCCGTCGACCCGACGAGCGCTGTCAGCGCGATTATCGCCGCGCCGCCGAGGGCGGCGCGCACAAAGGCGTTGGGCACGTGCTTTTTCGCGTGGTGCTCCGCCACATGCAGCACGGCGCAAAAAAGCGACGACACCCACCCGCACAACGCCGCCAGCACCGCCACGCGCACGAGAAGCGACGCCTCCAGCGCGGGCACGGCCACCGCGAAGCGCACCGGCTCGACCCCCAGCCACAGCGAAATGCCGTAAGCCGCGAGGGAGGCCGTGAACGCCGGGATGAACGCGGCGTGGTAAAGCTCGCCCACGCTGATGGCCATGATGGCGAACATCGTGGCGGCAAGCGGCGTGCCGAAAAGGGCGGAGAAAAACGCCGCCATGCCGCAGAGCGTGGCCGTGCGCCGGTCGCGGTCGTCGAGGCGCAAAAGGCGCGACGCCCAATAGCCGATTGTCCCGCCCATCTGCAAGGCCGCGCCCTCGCGCCCGGCCGAGCCGCCGCAAAGGTGAGTGAGCACCGTGCCGAGGAATATGCTGGGCAGGAGCTTGGCGGAGACGGGTCTGCCGAGGTGGACGGCGTCGATTATATCGTCCGTGCCCTGCCCCTCTGTGCGCATCAGGCGATAAACCAGCGCGACGCACACGCCCGCCAGCGGCAACAGCCAAATCAGCCACGCGTTTTTCTCGCGCAGCATCGTGGCGTGGCTGACGGCGATGGCAAAGCACGAGCCGACCAGCCCGCACGTCACCCCCGTCAGCGCCGCCAGCGCCAGCCATTTGCCCAGCGCCACGGCGTAAAGCCGCGCCTCATACATGTATTTGCGTAGGGTTTCCATTTTGCTCTCCAGTCCGCGCGAAAAAAGGAGGGCTCACCCTCCTTTTTCGCGGTTAAGTATACTGCGATATGAAGCGCTTACGCTTCTTTCTTGCTATAATATGCGCGCAGAACGAGCAGCGCGCCGACGGTCAGCGCCGCGCCGAAGGCGAGGCAGATAACCGCATTTTGCACAAAGCCCGCGAGAATGTAAGTCACGAAGCTCAGCGCCGCGACAGTGATGGCGTAGGGCAACTGGGTGCTGACGTGGTCGAGGTGGTTGGTCTGAGCACCGGCGGAGGCCATGATGGTGGTGTCGGAAATGGGCGAGCAGTGGTCGCCACAGACAGCACCGGCGCAGCAGGCGGAAATGCCGATGATGAGGAGCTTGCTGTCGGCGGGGAAGATGGCCGTGACGATGGGGATGAGGATGCCGAACGTGCCCCAAGACGTGCCGGAGGCAAAGGCGAGGATGCACGCCACGACGAAGATGACGGCGGGCAGCATGCTGTAAAGCCCCTGGGAGGCGCCCATCATGACATCATGCACGTACTCAGCCGCGCCGAGGTTGGTGGTCATGGTCTTGAGGGAGACGGCCATGGTGAGAATGATGATCGGGGGGACCATCGCGATGAAGCCCTTGGGCACGCACTCCATGGCCTCTTTGAAGCTCATCAGGCGGCGAGCCAGCATGTAAATGACGATGAACACGAGGGAGATGATGCCGCCCCAGGGCAGGCCGATGAACGCGTCGGTGTTGCCGAACGCGGCGATGAAGTCGCCGGCGCACTCCGTGCCGCCCCACGCGTCGACGCCGAAGAAGCCGCCGACATACACCATGCCGAGGGTGCAGGACACGATGAGCACGAGCACAGGGAGAATGAGGTCAATCACGCGCCCCTTGGGGTTGACGGCGGTGGAGGCCTCTTCGCTTTCAAGCGCGCCGAGCTGGCCGTTGAGCTGGGCGTTCATCTCGTGCAGCCGCATTGGGCCGAAGTCGAACTTCATCACGGTGATGGAGATGATGAACACGAAAGTGAGCAGGGAGTAGAAGTTATACGGAATGGCCATGACGAAAAGCTCGATGCCGGAAACGCCGATGTCAAGGTCGGACGCGACGCCCGAAACCG
>CAZUSM010000236.1:0-2408 GCA_964623675.1 uncultured Oscillospiraceae bacterium | reverse complement strand
GACAGTATTCACTTGAAAAAACCAGAAATATCGGCATCATGGCTCACATCGATGCGGGAAAGACCACGACAACCGAGCGTATTCTTTTCTACACCGGCGTCAATTACAAGCTGGGTGAGACCCATGAGGGTACTGCCACCATGGACTGGATGGAGCAGGAGCAGGAGCGCGGTATCACCATCACCTCTGCTGCCACCACCTGTTTTTGGAGGGATACCCGCATCAACATCATCGACACGCCGGGTCACGTCGACTTCACCGCCGAGGTTGAGCGCTCTTTGCGCGTGCTCGACGGCTGTGTGACCGTGCTTTGCGCCAAGGGCGGTGTCGAGCCTCAGTCTGAAACCGTTTGGAGACAGGCCGATCATTACAACGTCCCCCGCATGATTTACGTCAACAAGATGGACATCATGGGCGCGGACTTCTACAATGTCCTCGGCATGATCCGCGACAGGCTCAAGTGCAACGCTGTTCCCGTTCAGCTGCCCATCGGCGCTGAGGACAGCTTTGAGGGTATCGTCGATCTGGTTGAAATGAATGCCGACGTTTATCTCGATGACCTTGGCAAGCAGATGGTCACGGAGGAAATCCCCGACAGCATGAAAGACCTTGCCCAGGAATACCGCGATAAGCTTCTTGAGGCCGTCTCCGATTTCGACGATGAGATCATGGAAATGTATCTCAACGGCGAAGACGTGCCCACGGACAAAATCCGCGCGGCAATCAGAAAGGCCACTGTCGCGGTGAAAATGGTTCCCGTGACCTGCGGCACTTCTTACAAAAACAAAGGCGTGCAAAAGCTTTTGGACGCAATCGTGGAGTACATGCCCTCCCCGCTGGATGTCCCGGCCATTGAGGGCACAGACCCGAAAACCGGCGAAGCCCTTTCCAGAGAGTCGGACGACAACGCCCCCTTCTCTGCGCTGGCTTTCAAAATCATGACCGACCCCTACGTCGGCAGACTCAGCTTCTTCCGCGTCTATTCCGGCTCTATCGAGACCGGCAAAACCGTCATGAACTCCACCAAGGGCGTCCGCGAGCGCTTCGGCAGAATATTGCGCATGCACGCCAACCACAGAGAGGATATCGACTGCGTTTACTCCGGCGATATCGCCGCCGCCGTCGGCCTTAAAAACACCACCACCGGCGACACTCTTTGTGATGACAAAAACCAAATCATCCTCGAATCCATGGAATTCCCCGAGCCTGTCATCCGCGTGGCCATTGAGCCGAAGACGAAGGCGGGTCAGGAGAAGATGGCCATCGCCCTGCAAAAGCTGGCTGAGGAAGACCCCACCTTCAAAACCTACACGGATGAAGAGACGGGTCAAACCATCATCGCCGGTATGGGTGAGCTCCATCTGGAAATAATAGTGGATAGACTTCTCCGCGAGTTCAAGGTCGAGGCCAACGTGGGCAAGCCGCAGGTTTCTTATAAAGAAACCATCACCAAGTCCGCAACGGTCGACACCCGATACGTCCGCCAGACCGGCGGCAAGGGTCAGTTCGCTCACGTCAAGCTCATGCTTGAGCCGAATGAATCCGGCAAGGGCTACGAGTTTGTCAACAAGGTCACGGGCGGCGCGATCCCCAAGGAGTATATCCCCTGCGTCGACCAGGGCATCCAGGGCGCAATGCTCACCGGTGTCCTCGCCGGCTACCAGACCGTGGATATCAAGGCGACGCTTCTCGACGGCTCGTTCCACGAGGTCGACTCCAGCGAGATGGCGTTCAAAATATGCGGCAGCATGGCCTTCAAAGAGGCCGCCGCAAAAGCAGGTCCGACGCTGCTTGAACCCATAATGAAGGTGGTCATCACCGCGCCCGATGAATACATGGGCGACGTTATGGGTGATGTCAACGCCCGCCGCGGCCAGATAGTCGGTTCGGACATCAGGAACGGCGCTGCCGTCATCGAAAGCAATGTTCCGCTGTCCACCATGTTCGGCTACGCGACCGACCTGCGCAGCAAGACCCAGGGCAGAGCCACCTATTCCATGGAGCCCAGCCACTTTGTCGAGCTGCCCAAAAATTTGCAGGAAGCCCTTGTCAATAAAAACAACGGCTTTGGAAAATCTAATTTCTAATTTGTTAAACTAATTTTAGGAGGATTATTCTAATGGCAAAACAGATGTTCAACAGATCTAAGCCCCATGTCAACATCGGCACCATCGGCCATATCGACCACGGCAAGACCACCCTCACCGCTGCCATCACCAAGTTCCTTGCTATGCAGGGCGGCGCAGAGTACACCGATTACTCTTCCATCGACAAGGCTCCCGAAGAGCGCGAACGTGGTATCACCATCAACACTGCTCACGTTGAGTATGAGACCGCAAACCGTCACTATGCTCACGTTGACTGCCCGGGCCACGCCGACTACATCAAGAACATGATCACCGGCGCTG
>CAZUSM010000235.1:0-2423 GCA_964623675.1 uncultured Oscillospiraceae bacterium | reverse complement strand
CGCTTGACAAGCTCGGTTTTGCCCACGCCCGTGCCGCCGACGAAGATGAAGCTGACGGGCTTGCGCTTGACCTTGAGGCCGACGCGCGAGCGCTTTATTGCGCTGCACACGGCGTCAACGGCCTCGTCCTGGCCGATGATGTGCTCTTTCAGGCGCGAATCGAGCTTGGCAAGGCGCTCATACTCGTCCTCGCGGATTGACGAGGCGGGAATCTTCGTCCAAAGCTCGATGACGCGGGCGAGGTTATCCTCGGTGAGTGCGGGCTTGGCGCCGTTTTTGAGCGCGTCAATCTCCTGCTGGAGTCTCAGCTCCTTGCTGCGAAGCTCGGCAATGCAGGCATAGCGCTTGTCGAGCATTTCGTCGTTCATTTCCACGCCGGCGGGCGCGTCGGCACTTTGCAGCCCCTCGCGCTCGAAGCGGATGTTTTCCAGCTCGCGCTCTTTGAGCATGAGGGAATTGATGCCGTCGTCCTTCAAATTGACGTCGGAGCAGGCCTCGTCGATGAGGTCGATGGCCTTGTCGGGGAGAAAACGGTCGGTGATGTACCGCTCGCTGAGCAGCACCGCCTGACGGCACATTTCGTCGGAAATGGTGACGCCGTGATAGTCCTCATAATAATGCGCGATGCCGCGGAGAATCTTGATGCTGTCGTCGATGGACGGCTCGTTGACCGTGACGGGCTGGAAGCGGCGTTCAAGCGCGGAGTCTTTTTCGATGTGCTTGCGGTATTCGGCGAAGGTGGTCGCGCCGATGACCTGAATTTCGCCGCGCGAGAGGGCGGGCTTCAATATGTTCGCGGCGTTCATGCTGCCCTCGGCGTCGCCCGCGCCGACTATGTTGTGCACCTCGTCGATGACAAGGATGATGTTGCCCTGCTTGCGGACTTCTTCGATGAGCCCTTTCATGCGGCTTTCAAACTGGCCGCGAAACTGCGTCCCGGCGACGAGGGCAGTGAGGTCAAGCAGGAACACCTGCTTGTCGCGCAGCTTGTAGGGGACGTTGCCCATGGCAATGCGCTGTGCCAAGCCCTCGGCGATGGCGGTTTTGCCGACGCCCGGCTCGCCGATGAGACAGGGGTTGTTCTTTTGGCGGCGGTTGAGGATTTGAATGACGCGCTCCAGTTCCTCCTCGCGGCCGATCATGGAGTCGAGCTTGCCCGCGCGGGCGCGCTCTGTGAGGTCAATGCAATAATTGTCCAAAAACTTGCGCTTGCCCTTGGGGGGCGGGGCGTTGTCGGGGCGGGGTCGGTCGTTCGGCGCGCCGCTTGCGGACGCGCCGGGCGCGCCGTCTGCGTTGTTCTGCGCGCCGGGGCCGCCGAACAGGCGGCTCAAAAACGGGAAGGTGGCGGTTTTGCCGTCGTCGTCCTCGGTGGCCTCGTCCCCGTCGATGGCGAGCAGATCCTCCACGCCGCCCATGGCGTTCATCATTTCGCCGGAGAGGTTGTCAAGGTCATCGTCGGAAATGCCCATTTTTTCAAGCACGTCGTCCACGGGCTTGATGTGCAGCTCGCGGGCGCATTTGAGGCAAAGCCCCTCGTTTTTGGTCTGTCCGTTTTCGATTTTGGTGATGAATATGACCGCCACGTTCTTGCCGCAGCGGGAGCACAGTGTAGGCTGCATATATACTCCGTTCCGCCGTGTACGTCACGGCTGAATAAAACTCAATTGCGTTTCCGGCGCGTCACATGAGCATGCCGGTGAGAAAATCAAAGGCGAGGAAGAAGCGGGCGAGCGTGGTTTCGGCGAGGGTGTCCTTGCCGACGGCAAGGCCGAGGAAGCTCAAAAGCCAGCACAAAAGCACGCAGTAAATAAACCCCTTGACAAACCCGACCACCGCGCCGCCGATTTCGTCCAGGTTTTCCATGTTCGGCAAGCGCAGGGAGAGGTTGCCGATGTTGGCGATGGCGACGAGGAAAATGAGAATCAGCAAAAAGCCCAGCGCCGCGCAGGCCACGAACGTGGCCGTGTCCCCCACCACGGAGACGACCGCCTCGGTGATGTCCATTTCGTCCCGCTCGGTCAAATCCACCGCCTTGACGGCGAGCTTTTCCGCCGTGCGCGAATAAAACCCCACGCTGACAAGGCATTCGTAAGCATAGTCATATTTGAGCGACCCGTCCTGCGCGAGGATATCCTCGACGGAGTAATCGCTGTCGCCATAGCCCATGCTTTCAAGCACCGCGTCGCGGTTATTTTGCGAGTCGACATAGCCGTCGATAAACGGCTCAAGTGCGGGGACTACCTCCTGCGAGTACGCCGAGCTTAAAAGGCTGCCGCCGAAAAGCGCGACGATGATGGCAAGTATCCCGGCGATGCCGCCGACGAGGCCGCGCTTATACCCGTTCCACGTGCACAGCGCGATTATTATCAGCAATATGATGTCAATTACAGCTTTCATACGTAATCTCACCTTTTGTATGTATT
>CAZUSM010000234.1:0-2433 GCA_964623675.1 uncultured Oscillospiraceae bacterium | reverse complement strand
GGCTACCTTTCCTCGCGCTATGACGCGCACGACGTCGAGGCCGCATATTATTCCAACCTCATCAACAGCCCCATTCATATTTAATATAGTACACAGTATCTCATCGGAGGAGTTGATTTCATGAACGCGCAGAATTACACGCAGAAAACCATAGAGGCCGTTCAAACCGCACAGGCAATGGCGGAGGAAAATCACAACAATTATATCATGCCGGAGCACTTGCTCTATGCTCTCATCGACCAGGACGGCGGGCTGATTCCCTCGCTTTTGGGCAAGATGGGCGCGGACTGCAACGCCATGCTCGCTGAGCTTGACGCCGCCATCGCGCAGCTGCCCAAGGTGGGCGGGGCGTCGACGCAGGTTTATCTCTCCCCGGAGGCTGACCGCCTCATCAAGGCCGCCGAAAAGGCCGCGAAATCCATGGGGGACGAATATGTCTCCGTGGAGCACCTAATGATAGGCGCGTTTGCCGCCGCCACCCCCGCCATCAAGCGCATTTTCGCCGACTACGGCATCACCAAGTCCGCCTTCACCGCCGAGCTTGCCAAGGTGAAAACCGCCCCCGTCACGGGCGACAACCCCGAAAGCACCTATGACGCACTGGCCAAATACGGCACGGATCTCGTCAAGCGCGCGCGTGAAAACGAGCTTGACCCCGTCATCGGCCGCGACGGCGAGATTCGCAATGTCATCCGCATTCTCTCCCGCAAGACCAAAAATAACCCCGTCCTCATCGGCGAGCCGGGCGTCGGCAAAACCGCCATCGCCGAGGGCTTGGCGCAGCGCATTGTGCGCGGCGACGTGCCGGAGGGGCTGAAAAACAAAACTATATTCTCCCTCGACATGGGCGCGCTCATCGCCGGGGCGAAGTATCGCGGCGAGTTTGAAGAGCGCCTCAAGGCTGTGCTGGAGGAAATCCGTCGCAGCGAGGGCGGCATAATTCTCTTCATCGACGAGCTGCACACCATCGTCGGCGCGGGCAAAACCGAGGGCAGCATGGATGCCGGCAACCTCTTGAAGCCCATGCTCGCCCGCGGCGAGCTGCACTGCATCGGCGCGACCACGCTGGACGAATACCGCAAGTATATCGAAAAGGACGCCGCGCTCGAACGCCGCTTCCAGCCCGTGCAGGTGGACGAGCCGACCGTCGAGGACACCATATCCATTCTCCGCGGCCTCAAAGAGCGCTATGAGGTTTACCACGGCGTGCGCATTCACGACAACGCCCTTGTCGCCGCCGCCACGCTCTCCAACCGCTATATTTCCGACCGTTTTCTGCCCGACAAGGCCATTGACCTCGTCGACGAGGCTTGCGCCCTCATCCGCACGGAGATTGACTCCATGCCCGCCGAGCTGGACGACATGCGCCGCCGCATCATGCAGCTTGAAATCGAGGAAATGGCGCTGAAAAAAGAGGACGACGCCCTCTCTATCGACCGTTTGACAAAGCTCCGCGCCGAGCTTGCCGAGCTGAAGGACGAGTTCAACGCGCAAAAGGCGCGTTGGGAGAGCGAAAAGCAGGGCGTCGACGAGGTGAAAAACCTCAAGGCCGAGCTTGAGCGCCTCCACGCCGAGATTGAAAGCGCGCAGATGCGCTATGAATATGAGCGCGCGGCGAAGCTGAAATACTCCGACCTCCCCGCGCTTGAAAAGCGCCTTGACGCGGCCGAGCGCGCCGCCGAGGAAAGCCGTGGCCGCTCCATGCTGCACGACACCGTCACCGAGGAGGAGATTTCCTCCATCGTGGCCAAGTGGACGGGCATTCCCGTCGCCAAGCTGATGGAGAGCGAGCGCGAAAAGCTTTTGCATCTTGACGATTTTCTCCACAAGCGCGTCATCGGCCAAAATGAGGCCGTGCAAAAGGTCACCGAGGCGATTCTGCGCTCGCGCGCGGGCATCGCCGACCCCAACCGCCCCATCGGCTCTTTCCTGTTCTTAGGCCCCACCGGCGTGGGCAAGACCGAGCTTGCCAAGTCCCTCGCCGAGTGCCTCTTTGACGATGAACACAATCTCGTGCGCATCGACATGACCGAGTATATGGAGAAGTTCTCCGTCTCGCGGCTCATCGGCGCGCCTCCGGGGTACGTCGGCTATGACGAGGGCGGCCAGCTCACCGAGGCCGTCCGCCGCAAGCCGTACAGCGTCGTGCTGTTCGACGAAATCGAAAAAGCCCACCCGGATGTGTTCAACATTCTCCTGCAAATCCTCGACGATGGGCGCATCACCGACTCTCAGGGGCGCACGGTGGACTTCAAAAACACCGTCATCATCCTCACCTCCAACCTCGGCAGCGCGCATCTTTTGGACGGCATCACCCCCGACGGCGAGATTTCCCCCGCCGCCCAAAGCGCCGTCATGGCGGAGCTGAAGTCCGCGTTCCGCCCGGAGTTTTTGAACCGGCTCGACGAGATAATCATGTTCCACCCGCTCACG
>CAZUSM010000233.1:0-2455 GCA_964623675.1 uncultured Oscillospiraceae bacterium | reverse complement strand
CGGCGCAGCTCGTTCTCCTCCGGAATGAACACAGAGCCGGAAATCATGCGCGAGCGGCACCAGCCGCACTCGCCGCTGCGGCAGCGCGACGGGGCTTTGATGCCCGCGCGCTCAATGGCCGTGAGAACGGTTTCGTTCGCGGCGGTGTCAATGACGTATTCATTCGCACCCTGACGCACTGTGAGCTTGTACACCTTGTCGCGGCTTTCCTGCGGGTATCCGGCGCACTCCCACGGGGTCTTGGTCACGTCGATCATCTTGCGGCGGAACAGTCTTTCCGGCAGACCCAGCTTTTCGATTTCGGGCTTGAGGAAGCGGTACATTCCCTCCGAGCCGCAGAGGAACACGGAGTACTCCCCTTCCGCCGGGGCATATTTCTTGATAAGGTCTGCAGTGATGAAGCCGTGCTCATAGCCGGGCTTCTCCTCGTCGGACAGCACGTGCACCACCTTGAAGCGCGGGCAAGCGGCGGCGATTTCATCAAGCTCTTTCTTGAAAAGGATGTTCTCCTCATCGCGCGAGCCGAACAAAAGCGTCAGGTCAAAATCCTCAACGCCGTCGCGAATGGCGTAAGCCATCGAGAGGAACGGAGTGATGCCCGAACCGCCGGCAAGACCGATGACAGTTTTCGCGTCGCGCAGATCCTCATAGTAGAAAAAGCCCTGCGGGTCAGAGGCGAGAACCTCATCGCCGACTTTCAGCGCGGCAAGAAGCTTGTCGGCGGCAAAGCCGCCGGGATTGGCGCGAATGGTGATCGCGGCCGTGCCTTTGAGCGCCTCCAAGGGGGAATAGCACAGGGAATATGCGCGCGTGACAAAGCTGCCATCCAGCGGGAGCTTGAGCGAGATATACTGCCCCGCGCGGAAATACGGGAACGGCTCACCGTCGGCGCGCTTGAAGACATAAGTCTTGGCGTTTGCGCCCGCGTGGTCGATTATCTCGGCAATGATGAGCTTTTGATAATCGGGGTGGAGCTTTTTCGCCTTGACGTTGATGGGGAAATCGCCTTTAATCTCGGCGGCGGGGGCGGCCTGAATGGCTTTCTCGCGCACCTTGGACATGTTTTTGAACTTCAGCATATCGAACTTGCCGATAAGCCCGACCTTGACGTTGAGTGCCATTACTTGTTACCTCCCTCTTCTTTAAGATCTTTGAGTGCATAGTTTGCCATAAGCTGACCGCATATCATCGCGGCGGAATAACCGTCGCCGCGCGGGCCGGCCGCGCCGATGGGGCGCAGTCCCTTTATCGGATAGTCGGGTGCAATCATCATCATGCGCGCCATCATGCCGTCCCAGTCAGTGGTCTCATAGCCGTAAACCGCGCCTTCGGGTGCGTTGAGATAACGCGCGAAGGTCAAAGGCGAGGCAATGGCCATTTCCTCAATGTGCCCGGTGAGGTCGATTCCGGCCTTTTCTTTCAGGCTCTTGAGGAACTTTTTCGCGCCGTCGGTCTTGAAGTTGAAGTAATCCTTCTCATCAAGCGTGTCCCAATCCTTGGGCGAGCCGAACGTCGTGAACGAGCAGACGCAGGTGCCCTTCGGCGAGAAGTCGGGATTTGCGATGTTATAGCAGAGGAAGATGGAATAATCGTTGGTTTCCATGCCGTTGAGGATGTTTTTATACTCCTTGGCCGAGTCGGACGTGCCGGAGAGGAATATGCTGTAATCCTTTATGCCCAGCTCCTCCACGCTCTTGTCACAGCAGAAGTACGCCGTGTACATGCGCCCGCCGAAGCGCTTGCCGCGCGCGGTGGACAGCTTTTTCTCGCGTTCGGGGATGAGCTCTTTGGGCATCATCTTGCCGTAAATGATGTCGGGGTTGATGTTGGCAAGGACATAATCACAGTCGATCGTGCCCATGTTGGTTTTCACGCCGCAAAGGCGGTCGCCGTTGAAAAGAAACTCCTCCGCGCGGCAGTTGAACCACACGTCGCCGCCCAGCTCGCGGAAACGCTCGACCATTGCAGTGGCCAGCTCGTGCGAGGTGTGCTTGGGCATATACGCGCCGCGGCTGACGTATTTGTGCACCATCGCGGCATAGTGGATAAACGCAAGGTGCTCCATGTCAACGCCGAGGTACGACCAATAGATTGACAAAATGTCCTGGCATCTCTTGGGCAGCTTCAGCGCGTCAAACACCTTTTGCGTGGAGTATGCGCCGGTGCGCAGCATGTTGGGGTATTTCTCCTGAAGCACCTTGGAGTCTGCATGCCCCTTGGACGCGGTGATGTAAGCAATGCCGTCCAAAACCTCTTGGAACAGCTCAAAAAGCTCTTGCATTTTGGGCTTTGAGCCGGGGACGTATTTCTCCATCGCATCGATGTACGCGTCGATACCTGCGGGCATGGTGACGTCCATCTTTTCGCCGTCTCTGAACACGCTTATCGCGCGGTAGCAGTCGGGCACTTCGACCCAATCGAGCTTGACGCCGTAAGCGTCGAGCATGGTGCGCAC
>CAZUSM010000232.1:0-2461 GCA_964623675.1 uncultured Oscillospiraceae bacterium | reverse complement strand
TAATAAGCCAATCACCCCTGCGTTTATCCAACGCGGGGGTGATTTTTTGTGTCAGCTTTTCCACAGGCTTATCACTCCCCGGTCGTTGAGCTGGCGGAGGGTGACGAGGAGGACGGGGAAGAGCAGCATGCCCCACACGCCCCAGACCTTCCAGCCCACGTACACCGCGAATAACGACGCCACGGGGTCAAGGCCGATTTGGTCGCCGAGGAGCTTGGCCTGCGTGCAGCTGCGCACAAGGCTGACTATGCCCCAGCACAGCGCCAGCCCCAGCGCCCGGCGCATATCGCCCAGCAAAAGCGAATACGCCGCCCACGGCAAAAGGACAATCCCCGTGCCGAACACCGGCAACGCGTCAACCAGCGCCGTCACGGAGGCGACGGCCGCCGCACTTTTCACGCCCAGCGCGAGAAAGCCGAGCAGAAGCTCGAAAAATGTCATTGCCGAGAGCATGAGCTGGGCGCGCACAAGCCCGCCGAAGCTCGCGCGCAGGTTCTGCCCCACACCCTCCAAGCGGCGGCGCAGCCCCTCCGGCAGCTGCATGGCGAGAAACGCCGTCACGCGCGGATATGACGCCGAGATGAAATAGCTGCCTATCCCGGCGGTCACGACGAACAAAAGCGCGTTCGGCGTCTCCTGCGCGGCGCGCGCGGCGAGGTCGACCGCCCAGCCCGACAGCGCGCCCGGCAGGGCATATATCTCCGCCGTCAGCGCCTCGGACGCGGCGGCGAGGTATTCCGCCACGCCCTCCGGCGCACCGGCGGCATATAACGCCGCGCGCGATTGAAGCGCGCGCATGCCCTCTCCCGCCGAGTGCATCAGCGCGGGCACTTCGCGGGCAAAGCGCGCCGCCGTCTCCGCGCCCTTGAGCGTCAGCGCCACGGCGAGATATGCCAGCGCCCCCAACAGCGCCAGCGTCAGCACGGCGGAGGCCGCGCGCCGCCGCCAGCCCCGGCGCATCAGCGCGCGAACGGGCGCTTCCAACAGCGCCGAGGCCGAAAACGCCAAAATAAACGGCGCTGTCCACGGCAAAATGAAGCGCACCCCCAGCCATATCCCGCCCACCGTTGCCGCCGAATATATGACCGCCGTGAAATATTTCCCCGCCCGCTGCTGCATCGCGCCGCCCTCCTATGTAAAAATCCTACACAGTAGTTTTATCCGATTTTTCCCGCCCTTAAACCGACACGCGCAAAAGGCTCGCAGTATATAATGGTAAGACAGGGGGTGGGTATGCTCCCGTCTGCTTTAGTTTAAGGAGGGCAGCCTATGCTAACGGTTAAAAAATTCGGCGGCAGCTCTCTCGCCGATACGAATAAGCTCGAAAACGCCGCGAAAACGGTGCTCGCGGCGCGCGACAGGGGAGAGGCGACGGCGGTGGTGGTGTCCGCAATGGGGGACGAAACCGACCGGCTGATAAGCCTCGCCCGGCGGCTGGAGGACGCGCCGAGCGCGCGCGAGCTTGACGCGCTCATGGCCACGGGCGAGGCGCGCTCGGCGGCACTGCTGGCCATCGCGCTCAACGCCGCCGGGGCGCGCGCCGTGTCCTTCGCCGGGTGGCAGGGCGGCATGTACACCGACTCCGCCCACGGCGATGCGCGCCTTGAGCTGACCTTTCCCGGCCGCCTCGCGGCGGCGCTGCACGAGGGATATATTCCGGTTTTGACCGGCTTTCAGGGGATAGACATACACGGCGACGTCACCACGCTCGGCCGAGGCGGGTCGGACACCAGCGCGGTCGCGCTCGCCGCCGCGCTGGGTGCGGACGTATGCGAGATTTACACCGATGTCGACGGCGTTTACACCGCCGACCCCCGCCTCGTGCCGACGGCGCGTCGGCACGAGGCGATAGACCCGGTGGATATGCTGCGCCTTGCGCGCGCGGGGTCGCAGGTGCTGCATGCGCGCTCTGTCGAGCTTGCGATTGAAAAGACTGTGCCGCTGCGCGTCCTCGCCGCCGCCGGCGGCGAGGACGGAACGTGGGTGCGCCCCATTGACCCGGCTGAGCGCCCGGCCTTTGCCGGGGTCACGCGCGATGCCGAGGGCGCGTTCGTCACGCTCGTGGGGCGCGACTGCCGCTCGCACACCCTGCCGGAGCTTGCTGCCATGCTGACGGACGCGGGTGTGCATGTGCGCGGCGGGCGCATGGGCGAGGGCTATGCCTCCGTCCGCGTCGACGGCGACCAGCTCACCTTCGCGCTCAACAAGCTGCACGAATACGTGTTTGAGTAATCACGACAAAAAACGGGGGAGTGTTCACACTCCCAAAAACAAAACGGGGGAGTGCTTTCGCACTCCCTCTAATTTATATAGTGTATTCACTTGGCGATGACCACGCGGTTGCCGTGGACGGACAGCTTGCCCGCGCAGTAGAGTGACACGGCCTCGGAGAGGATTTTCCACTCGCCCTCCTCCATCACGCGCCGCCGCAGAGAGTCGGGCGTGTCGTCGGGCATGACGG
>CAZUSM010000231.1:0-2463 GCA_964623675.1 uncultured Oscillospiraceae bacterium | reverse complement strand
TTAACAATATGTATACAAAATGGGGGCTGTGTTTATAATTATTTGCGTTTTTGTTCATTACAATGTCATAAATGTACGTTATATTAGCACCGTAAACAAAAGGGGCGCGAGCCCCCGACCATCAAGAAGGAAGTAATCAAGCATGTACGAGCCTGAAAAGAATACCGAAAACAACGGACGGCTCAACGAGAGCCGGGTCGAAAATGACGCCTCGGCGAATGCTTCACCCGCCGGCTTCACCGGCGAAACCGACAGGGTAAACGGCGAATACCACTACAAAAACGGTTATACGCAAAAGATTTATTCCGACGCGCATTACGTCCCCGCGGACGAGAGCACCGTGCCCCCCAGATACTACACGCCCCCCGAAAAGCCCACGCGCGAGCCGAAGCCCAAAAAGCCGCACAACGGCAAGGCCGGCAAGATCATTGCCCTGTGCCTTGTGTGCGCGCTGCTCGGTTCACTCGGCGGCGCGGCGGTTGTCGGCGGCGTGATGAACGGCAAGGTCGCCGCGCTGGGCGAGCGCGTGGCGGCGCTGGAGGAAGAGGAAAGCGTCCTCACCACCGCGCCCAGCACCTCCACCGGCGGCGCGACGGTTTCCAACGCGGGCGGGCTCGCCCCGTCGAGCATATATGACCTGGCCTGCAAGCAGGTCGTGGGCATATCCTCCGAGATTACCTACACCAACTTTTTCGGCATGAGCAGCACCTCCGCCGTGAGCGGTTCGGGCTTCGTGCTGACGGCGGATGGATACGTGATGACCAATTTCCACGTCATCGAGACCCCGCTGAAAAGCAATGCCGACATCAACGTGATGCTGCATGACGGCACGAAGTACACCGCCTCCGTCGTCGGGTACGAGCAGGAGAACGATGTGGCCGTGCTGAAGATAGAGGGCGAAAATCTTGCCCACGTCACCATCGGCGACAGCGACGACATGAACGTCGGCGACGAGGTTTACGCCGTCGGCAACCCCTTGGGCGAGCTTGAGTTTTCCATGACGACGGGGCACGTCTCCGCCAAGGATAGGCTCATCTCCACCGAGTCCAACAGCGAGCCGATCAACATGTTCCAGTTCGACGCGGCGGTCAACTCCGGCAACTCCGGCGGCCCTGTGTTCAACTCCAGGGGCGAGGTCGTGGGCGTGGTCACGGCGAAATACAGCTCCAGCGGCGTGGAGGGCTTGAGCTTTGCCATCCCCATCAACGACGCGGCCAACATCGCCAATGACCTCATCACCAAGGGCTATGTCACGGGCAAGGCCTATATGGGCATCTCCCTGCGCAACGACTATAACTCCATGTACGCCAACTATTACGGCTGGCCGGTGGGCGCGATGGTCGCCGAGGTCAATTCCGGCAGCTGCGCCGAAAAGGCCGGCATCAAGGCCGGTGACATCATCACCATGGTCGGCGACAAAGAGGTCGAAAGCTATAACGATCTCAAATCCGCCGTGCGGTGCTTCTCCGCCGGGGACACCACCGACGTCACCCTCTACCGCGCGGGCGAAAGCGTCACGCTTTCCATCACCTTCGACGAGGCCAAGCCCGAAAACTGACGGCCGCCCCGCGCAACACTTAATTTTGATACTTTTCTACTCCTAACCTCTCTTTTCTCCCAAACAACGAAGGGCTGCACCAAGTGCAGCCCTTTGTTGCGCCTTTCTGCCGGGCATATTTCCTCTCATGCGGCGTTAAAGCTCTAGGAAATACTCAACGGTATTCCCGTCGAGCTTTGCCTAGCCTGAGAGAAAATCTGCTCCGGCAGAATTTCGGGCGGGATATTTCCTCTCATGCGTCGGCTTTGACGAGAAAACTTGCATATTCACAGAATATTTTGCAATTAACTCTTGATTTTTCCGCGATATACTGTAAAATATTCTTGCAAATTATTCGCTTCAATGATGAAGCGTTTCACAAAAGGAGAAACAAAAATGACTTACGAGATGGACGTTGCCGGCCTTAAACGCGAGCTTCCGATATGCAAGGTGACTGATGACCTGTACATCGGCGCGTTCGTGATGTTCGGCGACGTTGAGCTGACGGTCCACTGCGCGGCGGAGCTTCTCAAGCTCGCCCCGGAGTATGACTACATCATCGCCCCCGAAGCCAAGGCAATCCCCCTTCTCTATGAAATGGCGCGTCAGAGCGGCGCGAACAAGTACTTTGTGGCGCGCAAGGGCGCGAAGGCGTACATGCAGGGCGTGTTCTCGGTTGACGTGCGCTCCATCACCACCATGGGCGTGCAGCACCTCGTCATCGACACCGAGGACGCCAAGCTGATTAACGGCAAGCGCATGCTGCTGGTTGACGACGTGATATCCACGGGTGAGTCCCTGCACGCGCTGGAGGAGCTGGTCAACCGCTGCGGCGGCATAATCGCCGGGCGCATGGCGCCCCTCGCCGAGGGTGACGCCGCCGAGCGCAGCGACATCATATTCCTCAACAAGCTCCCCCTCTTCAA
>CAZUSM010000230.1:0-2463 GCA_964623675.1 uncultured Oscillospiraceae bacterium | reverse complement strand
ATAAATGTTTTGACAATTCAGGGGCGCGCGAGTACAATGCTCGTATCGGCGCGCCTTATTTTTATACCACAATCGCAACGGCGTGTCAACAGCAATTTTAATTTTGAAATTCAAATCTTGCAAATGCTCTCAAAATCTCGCGAACTCTCGCGAATGCTCAAAACGAATTTTTGATTTTTCATTACACACGAGGTCAAACCATGGATATTAAGCTATTGAACGATTTCACGGGCACTGTGCGCCGCGCGGTGGACGATTACGGCATGATTGCCGAGGGGGACAAAATCGCGGTAGGCGTGTCCGGCGGGAAGGACAGCATGCTGCTGCTCGCCGCGCTTGCGCACCTGCGGCGGTATTACCCCAAGCCCTTTGAGCTTCAGGCGATCACGATTGAGCTGGGCTTTGACGGCATGGACTTTGCCCCCGTGGCCGAGCTTTGCCGCGAGCTGGACGTGCCGTACACCTGCCTGAAAACCGACATCAAGGAAGTCGTTTTCGACGTGCGGCAGGAGGACAACCCCTGCTCGCTCTGCGCCAAGATGCGCCGCGGCGCGCTCAACGACACCCTCAAGAGCCTCGGCCTGAACAAGCTCGCCCTCGGCCATCATTTTGACGACGCGGTGGAGACGTTCATGATGAGCCTGTTGTTCGAGGGGCGGCTGAGCTGTTTTCGCCCGGTCACGTTCCTCGACCGCTCCGGCGTGACGCAGATTCGCCCGCTCATTTATGCCGGCGAAGGGCGCATAACCAACGTGGTCGACGCGCTCGGCCTGCCGATTGTGGAGAATCCCTGCCCGCAGGACAAGGCCAGCAAGCGCTATGAAATCAAAAAGCTCCTCGGCGCAATGTGCGAGGACTACCCCGACATGAAGTCCAAAATCTTCGGCGCAATGCAGCGCCTCCCCCTCCCCGGCTGGGGCGTGGAGAAGTAAAGAATCAGAAATTACTAATCGGAACAACCTATTATAATACAAGCGGCAACCGGGCGTTGCCGCTTGTATTGTGTGTTGAAAGGCTGCCCCTCACCGCAGAAACACGCGGAGGAGAGTGCTATATAGCTTGCTGGTATAGGGCTGGTAGCGCATGGGGAGGTCGAGCCAGGTTTTTTTGTCCACGATGGATTTATAGTGCGAAAAGGCGCGGAAGCCGGCCTCGCCGTGGTAGCTGCCCATGCCGCTTTCGCCCACGCCGCCGAAGCCCATCTCGCTCGTGGCGAGGTGAATGACCACGTCGTTGACGCAGCCGCCGCCGTAGGAAAGCTCATCGGTGACGCGGCTGATATGGCGCTTGTCGCTTGAGAAAATATAGAGCGCAAGGGGCTTGGCCTTGGCGTTTTTCAGTTGGCCGACCAAGGCGTCAAAATCGTCAAAGGCGATGACGGGCAGAATCGGCCCGAAAATCTCCTCGCCCATCACGGCGTCGGAATAGCTGACATTGTCCATCACGGTGGGGGCAATGCGCTGCTCCTGCGGGCGCGTTTGGCCGCCGTGGACGACCTTTTCCGGGTCAATCAGAGCGCAAAGGCGGTCAAAATGCTTGCTGTTGATGATTTTTCCGTAATCCTCGTTTTCAAGCGGGGCGTCGCCGTATTGCAGCTTAATCTGCCGGATAAGCTCGGCGACGAGCTTGTCCTTGACCTCGCGGGCGCAGAGCACGTGATCCGGCGCGACGCAGGTTTGGCCGCAGTTGATGAACTTGCCGAACACGATGCGCCGCGCGGCAAGCTCGATGTCCGCCGTCGCGTCGACGATGCAGGGGCTTTTGCCGCCCAGTTCCAAGACGGAGGGCGTCAAATGCTCGGCGGCGCGGCGCAGCACCTCTTTGCCGACGGCCTGACTGCCGGTGAAGAAGATGAGGTCGAACTTTTGGCTCAAAAGTGAGGCGTTTTCACTCCTCCCGCCGGAGACGACCGCGACGTACTCGCGCGGGAAGGTCTCCGCGATGAGCTGCTCGACGACCTCGGAGGTGCGCGGGGAGTAGGCGCTGGGCTTGACGATGGCGGTGTTGCCCGCGGCGATGGCGTCGGTCAGCGGCTCAATCGACAGCAAAAACGGATAGTTCCACGGGCTCATGATGAGCACGTTGCCGTAGGGCACGGGCTTGACGAAGCTGGACGAGGCAAACTGCGACAGGGGCGTGGGCACACGGCGGCGGCGCGCAAGGCGCTTGGTGTTTGCCAGCATGTATGAAATCTCGGACAGGGCGAGGCCGCTTTCGCACATGAAGCTTTCGTACTCGCTCTTGCCGAGGTCGGCCTTGAGCGCAAGGCCGATGTCCCGCTCATGCCGCTTGACGGCGGCGTACAGCTTTTCAAGCTGTTCAAGGCGAAACTCGACCGGTATGGTCGCCCCGGTATTATAAAACTCGCGCTGCGCCTTCAGCAGGGCGGAGATTTGTTCGTCGGTCATAATAAATCGCTCCTAGTATAGTGTTGCAAATAGGGTCTCCCTTGCGGGAGACCCT
>CAZUSM010000229.1:0-2471 GCA_964623675.1 uncultured Oscillospiraceae bacterium | reverse complement strand
AGGGCTGTCTGTGACCCTGAGTTCTGCGGTAGCCCTTTTTGGGCTTCATCTTGTAAACGCGGATCTTGGCAGACTTGCCGTTCTTGACGACGTTCGCGGAAACGCTTGCGCCTTCAATGCAGGGTGCGCCGAAAACGGCGGTCTCACCGTCGATAACGGCAAGAACCTGATCGAACTTGACGGAATCGCCGGCAGCGGCGTCCATCTTTTCGACGAAGATAACGTCACCCTCTGCGACACGGTACTGCTTACCGCCGGTCACGATGATAGCATGCTTCATTAAGATATCCTCCCTCTTTGCAGGTCTCGCTCTTGGGGTGCAGGCGCAGCCCGACTTATTACCCCTTCAATGCGGCTCGAATAATATAACATGTTGCGGGGACATTGTCAAGCAAAAATGTGAGGATTTTTGATGATTTTTTGCGTTATGAGGCTGCATTTCAGCCGACGGCCTCAACGGCGTTTTTGTCCATGAGGATATACGCGCCATCCTCGCCGCTTTGCGTGAGGAGAAGCTTGGTCTCCGCGCCGTCGGAGGTGCGGTAGCTTAACATCAGCTTGGGCATGCCGTCGGGGATGAGCGTTTCAAGCTGCAAAACACAGTCGCTCATATAGCTTGCCGCCCAAAGGCGCGCAGTTTCATAAAAGGCGTTGGTGTAATCGACCTCGGACAGGCGGATATCATACACCGTGCCGACGGCCTGAACGCACAGCGCCTCACCGGGCACGTCGACCGTGACCTTGTCGATAATCTCAATTGAGCCGTCGGCCACGTCGCTTTGGGCTTTCAGTTCAAGCGCGCCGGGTGCGGCGTCGCGCTCCGCCGGGAGATATTTGTCATAAATCACGCCCGCGAGGTCTGCATACGGCACGGTGAATTCGATGACGCCGGAGGCATACGGCCCGATTTCATAAGGCTGGGCAAAAAAGACCATGCCTTCATTATTGAAATACAACACGCCATCGCGCACGAGGTCGGCAATGGGGTTATTCTCCGCGTCTACGGTCAAATCCTCATAGACGTTGGCGGAGTAATAGCCGTCTGCGTCCTCGGTATAGAGCTTGGTGATATACTCGCGCAAAAAGGCAACAAGGCCGTCGGGGTCTGCGGAAAGGGTGTCGAGCGTGATGCGCTCTCCGCTCTCGGTGTCGAAATTATAGGCAAGCTCGCCATAATTGCCGTGCGCGCCGCCGGTGTAGGTATAGGTGTTGTACACGATGGAAAGAACGCGGCTGTCGATGCGCTCAACGCGCACACTGCGCTCGCTGGCAAATTCAAGCGGCAGGCTCTCGTCCCCGGTGTCGACGGCAAAGGCATAATTATCCGTGGCGGCCTCCAAAAAAACATTCACGCCGCCGATTTTGCCACCGACAATAATGTCGCTGTCAAGGCCGTAATCATTGCCGGTGTAATAGGTCTCATCAAGCGTGGCGATGTATTCATTGATGGCGTTCATGGCCGCGTCGCGCCCCTCGATGTAGACGCGCGGGGTGTCATAAGAGAACGTGAGAATCAGCTTTTCGCCGTTTTGTGGGTCAAAATGCTGCTCGGAATGAGTCTCCATGCTGACAATGACGTGCTGAGGCAGGGTGGACTCCGCCGTGCTGGCGGAGGTATCAATTTCAATAGTAGGTGCGGGGGTGGCCTCCGGCGCGGTTTGCGAGACGTCCGGCAGAGGCGGCAGCTCCACATTTTTGAGATTTTGAAGCCCGGAGCAGCCGCAAAGCGACAGCGCGAGGGCGAGCACAAGCATGATGGCGGTGAATTTTTTCATGTTTCCCTCCGTGGGTATATATAATAGGTATGTCCATTCGACGCGCGGAGCGGCGCGTTTGTTCCGTCGGGTATTTTTAGAAAATTATAAGCCATGGAATGCGAAAAATCAAGCCGACATAAAATTTCTATAAAATAAAGCAAACAAAGTTCTTTACTATTTCGCGCTCTTGTGATAAAATAAACTTAATTCTGTGGTTATACCACGAAATCAAAACATCAGAGGTGTAGATATGGAAAAAAGAGCAAACATACTGAAGCTCGCAAGCAAGATCAGCATGGAAAGCTTGACCTACACAGGCATCACCTATAATGATCCTGAGTACCGCATCCTCGCGCCGGTCGTGACCGACGACATGTGCAAAATCATGATGCACATGAAGCTGGAAACCACCCGCACCCTTGAGGACATTGCCAAGCGCAGCGGCGAGAGCGTCGAGTTCACCAAGGAGCAGATCGACAAGCTGATGGTCGCCGGCATCGTGCGTGAACGCACCAAGGACGGCATCCACGGCTACTTCTACCCCATTTGGGTTCCCGGCATCATGGAGGGCATGCTCTCCAACCGCGAACAGTGCGACACTTATCCCGACATCGGCCGTTGCTTTGAAGAGTACACTCGCCGCCGTCTGGAAGTCCTCGCCCCGACTCTCAACTCCGGCAAGCTCGGCATGGCGTTCATGCGCGTTATGCCCGT
>CAZUSM010000228.1:0-2505 GCA_964623675.1 uncultured Oscillospiraceae bacterium | reverse complement strand
GTTCCACGACAAAACCTTCAGCGGCTGCTCGGCGCGCAGATACGCCGTGTCGCCGTCGGTCTCGATTTGAAGCTCCTCCACCGCAAGCGGCACGTATTCGTTCGCCACGATGTACACAAACGCCGCCAGCACCACCGCCAGCAGCGCGATGAGCACTATTTTCAGTGTTTTCAAAGCTTTTTTCATATCATCGTTCCCTCAACATTATTATATGTGCATTTTATCACATATTCTTTCTCTTGCCAAGTGCGGAAAGCTGCGCTATAATGTGATAATAACATGAATGACTAAGAATTCATTTAACCGGAGGGTAATAAATGAGCTATGATATAATTAAGCAGCAGGACAGAGAGGTTTACGACTCCATGATGCGCGAGCTCGGCCGCCAGCGCGACCACATCGAGCTTATCGCCTCCGAAAACTTTGTCAGCCGCGCCGTGCTGGAGGCCATGGGCAGCCACCTGACCAACAAATACGCCGAGGGCTACCCCAACGCGCGCTATTACGGCGGCTGCCAGTTCGTCGACGAGGTTGAAACCCTCGCCATCGAGCGGGCGAAGAAGCTCTTCAATGCCGAGCATGCCAACGTCCAGCCCCATTCCGGCTCGCAGGCCAATGTCGCAGTGTATCTCGCGCTCTTGAAGCCGGGCGACACCATCTTGGGCATGGATCTCAGCCACGGCGGCCACCTCACCCACGGCTCAAAGGCGTCCATCTCCGGCAAGTATTTCAACGCCGAGTTTTACGGCGTCAGCCCGGAGACTGAGCTCATCGACTATGACGCCTGTGCCGAAAAGGCCGAGCAGGTCAAGCCCAAGCTCATCATCGCCGGGGCGAGCGCGTATTCCCGCGTCATCGACTTTGCGCGCATGCGCGAGATTGCCGACAGCGTGGGGGCGTATCTCATGGTGGACATGGCGCACATCGCCGGCCTTGTCGCCGCCGGTGAGCACCCCAGCCCCGTGCCCTATGCCGACGTTGTCACCACCACCACGCACAAGACCCTGCGCGGCCCGCGCGGCGCGCTGATTCTGTGCAAGGACGAGCTGAAAAAGAAAATCGACAGCGCCGTCTTCCCCGGCACGCAGGGCGGCCCGCTCATGCACATCATCGCCGGCAAGGCGATATGCTTCGGAGAGGCGCTTTCCGACGATTTCAAGGCCTATCAGCATCAGGTCATCCTCAACGCCGCCGCCCTTGCGGACGAATTTTCCGCGCAGGGCATGCGCCTTGTCTCCGGCGGCACGGACAACCACCTCATAAACGTCGATGTCTCCGTCATGGGCAAAACCGGCGCTGAAATGCAAGAGCTTTTGGACGCGGCGAACATCACCGCCAACAAAAACGCCATCCCCTTTGACCCCCTGCCCGTGCGCCAGACCTCCGGCATGCGCTTTGGCTCGCCCGCCGTCACCACGCGCGGCATGAAAGAGGCCGAGATGCACCAAATCGGCGCGATGATCGGCCGCCTCATGCGCGAGGGCGAGGCCGCCGTGCCCGCTGTTCGCGGCGAAACCATCGCCCTTTGTGAACGCTTCCCGCTCTACCCCGAACTCTGACGAGCGGCAATATACAAAAAGGAGAAAGCTATGACACCCAGGCTTTATATAGTCATTCCCTGCTACAATGAGCAGGAGGTTCTGCCCATCACCGCGCCCATGTTCCTTGACAAAATCAAGTCCCTCGCCGCCGCCGGAAAGGTCAGCGACGATAGCCGCGTCCTGTTCGTCAACGACGGCAGCCGCGACGACACTTGGAACATCATCAAAAAGCTCGCCGCCGAGGATGAGCATTTCATCGGCATTTGCCAAAGCCGCAACCGCGGCCACCAAAACGCCGTCCTCGCCGGGCTCATGGAGGCCAAGGACGTCTGCGACATCACCATTTCCATCGACTGCGACGGTCAGGATGACATCAACGCCATGGACGCGATGGTCGACGCTTACGCCGAGGGCTGTGACGTGGTTTACGGCGTGCGCTCCAGCCGCGAGACCGACACCTTTTTCAAGCGCGCCACCGCGCAGGGCTTTTACAAGTTCCTCGCCATGATGGGCGCGGACGTGGTGTATAACCACGCGGATTACCGCCTCATCAGCGCCCGCGTGCTCAAGGAGTTTGCCGACTTCAAGGAGGTCAATCTCTTCCTGCGCGGCCTCGTGCCCCTCGTCGGCTTCAAGAGCACCAGCGTCACCTATTCCCGCGCCGAGCGCATCGCGGGCGAGAGCCATTACCCGCTGAAAAAGATGATCGCCCTCGCGGTTGACGGCATCACCAGCCTCTCTGTCAAGCCTTTGCAGATGATAATGGGCTTCGGCCTTTTCGTCGCGGCGGTCAGCTTCATCGGCTGTATATGGGCGCTCGTCACCGCGCTGTGCGGCCACTCCGTGTCCGGCTGGGCGAGCATGACGTGCATAATCTGCTTCGTCAGCGGCGTTCAGCTTATATGCCTCGGCATAATCGGCGAGTATATCGGCAAAATCTATCTCGAAACCAAGCACCGCCCGC
>CAZUSM010000227.1:0-2518 GCA_964623675.1 uncultured Oscillospiraceae bacterium | reverse complement strand
CAGTCGTCGCACTCGGCCATGCCGGGGATGACCTCAATCACAAGCTCCGCGCCCGCAAGTTCGGGAATCTCGTCCCTCACGGGGGCGTAGACTTCCTCAACATACTTGGGGATAATCTGCGAAAGCTCGCCGATTTCGCAAACAATTTCGCTTATGCGCTCAATGTTGTTTGCGTGCATGTAGTCAACCACGGTTTTGCACATACTGCGCACTACACCGATTTCATGCATGGGCAGTCACCGGCCTTACTTCTTTTCGAGCTTTTTCTTTGCCAGACGGCCGACAGCCGCAGGAATGTTGGAAACAGCGGTGAGCAGGGTGTGGAAGTACGGCTCGCCGACGTAGTCCATGGTCTTTTCGAGGTGGATGGCGTCGAACTTGCACTTGGTGGTGCAGATGCCGCAGCCGACGCAGCGGTCGATGTCGATGACGACACAGCCGCAGCCGAGGCAGCGCTCTGCTTCCTTCTTCATCTGCTCCTCGGTGAGAGTGCCGCGCAGATCCTTGAAGGTCTTCTTGGCCTCTTCGGCAGAGCCGCAAGCGGCCTTCTGACGCGGAGCGGTGTCGAACGAACCCGCGGACACGGCGACAGTGTTGATGTCGAGCGCCTTGTAGTCGCGGTTGTCACGACCGAGGGTCAGGGTCTGACCGGCGTGGACGTAACGGTGGATGGAGATTGCGCCTTCCTTACCGGCGGCAATCGCGTCAATGGCGAACTTCGGGCCGGTCACGACGTCGCCGCCGGCGAACACGTCGGCAACGCTGGTCTGATAGGTCTTCGCATCAACAACGACAGAGCCGTTCTTGTTGGTGTCGAACTCGGCGATGCCACCGAGGTTGATCTTCTGGCCGATTGCGGAGATGACGGAGTCAACAGCGATGCTGTCGAACTTGCCGGTGCCGACGGGCTTTCTGCGACCCTTTTCGTCGGCCTCGCCAAGCTCCATGACCTCGACGGAGATGGCCTCGACCTTGCCGTTGCCGGTGATTTCGGCGGGAGCGGCGAGGAAGCGGAAGACAATGCCTTCTTCCTTGGCCTCTTCGACCTCTTCCTTGTCAGCGGGCATCTCGTCCTCGCTGCGGCGGTAAACGATGGTGACGTTCTCCGCGCCGAGACGGACTGCGGTGCGAGCCACGTCGAGTGCGACGTTGCCGCCGCCGATGACTGCGACAGACTTGCCGATCTCCGGGGTCTTGCCGAGGTTGACATCGCGCAGGAAGTCAACGCCGGTGAACACGCCGCTCATGTCGTCGCCCTTGCAGCCGACGGAAGAGCCGATGCTTGCGCCGATGCCGAGGTAGAATGCCTTGAAGCCCTCAGCGCGCAGCTGGTCGAGAGTGACGTCCTTGCCGACCTCAACGCCGGTCTTGAACTCGACGCCGAGCTCTTTGAGGATGTCGATTTCCGCGTTGACAACAGCCTTGTCAAGACGGAAGGAGGGGATGCCGAGAGTCAGCATACCGCCGAGCTTGTCTTCCTTCTCGAACACGGTCACGGGGTAACCCTTGACGGCGAGGTAGTAAGCGCAGCTCATGCCGGCAGGGCCGGCGCCGATGACGGCGATCTTTTCGGGATAGGGCTTGCCGGTCTGGTTGAGCATCTTGGGCACGAAGCGGGTTGCGGAATCGAGATCCTTCTCCGCGATGAACTTCTTGATGTCGTCAATGGCGACGGAGGAGTCAACGATGTTGCGCGTGCAGGCGGCTTCGCAAGCCTTGTTGCAGATACGGCCGCAGACGGCGGGGAACGGGTTCTCGTGCTTGATGAGCTCAAGAGCCTCGGTGTAACGACCCTCGGAGGCGAGCTTTATGTAGCCCTGAACGGGGATGTGAGCCGGGCAGGTCGCCTTACAGGGCGCAGTGCCGCTTTCCATGACGTCGGAGCGGTTGGTGCGGTACTCGACGTTGTAGCTCTTGCTGTCCCAGGGAACGGCCACGTCGGAGTCATAAGCGTCGGAGATGTGCGGGTTGGTGGCGCAGTTCTTCTGACCGAGACGCAGAGCGTTGGTCTGGCAGTTTTCAACACACTGGCCGCAGGCCACGCACTTTTCCTTGTCAACCTTGGCGGTGAAGTTGGAGTGGATGGCGTTGTTGCAGCTGAAGTACTCGGCGATACGCAGACCGAAGCAGGAGCAGCCGCAGCAGTTGCATATTGCGGCGGTGTCTTCAAAGCCCTGAGTCTGGTTGATCTCGTGCACAAGGCCGTTGTCCTCGGCGCGCTTGAGAATTTCGTATGCTTCTTCCTTGGTGATTTCGCGGTGTGCGCCGATCTTGATGTAGGTGCGGGCGTTGTCGTTGAGGTACATGCACATGTCCTCTTCAAGGTGGCCGCAGCCTTCACCCATCAGACGACGGGAACGGCGGCAGGAGCACGGGCCGACGGAAAGGCAAGTGGCCTTTTCGATGAGGGTGGTCAGCTCGTCGTAGGAGGCGGCGTGAGAGTTGTTCTCAATCGCGCTCATGACGGGCATAACGCGCATGAACGCCATGCCGAGCTTGCCGGAGTTGAGAGTCGGGG
>CAZUSM010000226.1:0-2533 GCA_964623675.1 uncultured Oscillospiraceae bacterium | reverse complement strand
CACTTTACAAGCGCGGCGTTTGTGTGGTACTATATTCTCAACCGATGCCGCAAAAGCATTGAAAGCGTTCAATTTAACGGAGGTATTAACCATGGAAAAGGTATGTGAATTTCTCAAATCCGCCGAGACTTATTTTCTCGCCACGGTCGAGGGCGACCAGCCGCGCGTGCGCCCGTTCGGCACGGCTCACATTTTCGACGGCAAGCTCTACATTCAAACCGGCAAGGCCAAGTCCGTGTCGCGCCAAATCGCGGCCAATCCCAAGTGCGAAATCTGCGCGTTCAAGGACGGCGCATGGCTGCGCCTGAGCGGCGAGCTGGTCGAGGATGACCGCGTCGAGGCCAAAAAGTCCATGCTCGACGATTACACCAATCTCCGCGCCATGTACGACGAGAACGACGACAACACCCAGGTTTTTTACTTCAAAAACGCCGTCGCAACGTTCTGCTCCTTCACATCCGAGCCGGAAGTGCGCACCATCTGATTAACCCCATCACAGTCGCGAAACCTCGTCAATAGACGAGGCTTCGCGACATATACCCACAACAACACACCGGGCGTGGCCTTGCGGCACACGCCCGGTTTTTGCTTTATTCTTATTTCACCCGATTATGCGGCGGGATTCGTAGCCGCGGGAGACGTAATAGCCGCCGAGGCTTGAAATGATGACGCCGGTGGTGGAGTTGGAGGCGTGGACAAACTGGCCGTTGCCGATGTAGATGCCGACGTGGCCGATGTAGCTGCTGCCGGAATAGAAGCACAGCAGGTCACCGGGTACAAGCTCGGACGGCTCGACGTGGCGGCCGTTTTTGGCCTGATCGGCGGCCACGCGGTTGAGCGAGTAGCCGAACTGCTTGTACACATACTGCACCAAGCCCGAACAGTCAAAGCCCGTGGCGGGGGAAGTGCCGCCCCACTGATAATTATACCCGACGAACTGACAGGCGTAGTTTGCGATGTCCTGCCCGGTGGCGGAGGAGGACGGCGCTTGCGGCGCGCTGCCGCTCACGTTGGAAGTGCCGGTGTCGCCTGCGGCGGTTTCACCGCCGACGGAATAGCTGCCCTCGCGGACATAGCTTGCGTAAACATAGCCCTGTTGGCCGTTTTCGGCGATGACCTGCGCCCAGCCGTTTTCGCTGGAGATGAGCTTGACGGGGTTGCCGTAGAAGAACTCACCCAGCACCGCCGCCGTCATGGACGGAGCAGAGCGGAAGCGCACGTTGTTGCCGGATATATACGCCTCGGTGGTCTGCACCGGGGTGGGAGTGGGCGCGGGCGTCGGGGTCGGTGTGGCCTCAGGCGCGGCGGTGGCTTGCGGGGTGTCGGCGGGGGACTGCGCCGTGCCGGTTATCGTGCCCGACGCGCCCGAACCTTCGCCCACGCTGATGCCGCCGAAGCTGGCCTGGTCAATGACGATGACATAGCTTGCGCAGACATAGCCGGTCACGCCGTCGATGACGCACTGATACCAGCCGTTGCCGGCGTCGGCGGTCACGCTGACGGCCTTGCCTGTGTGATACGTGCCGAGAATGGAGTGATTCGTGCCCGGCCCGGAGCGGAAGCGCACATACGTGCCGTTTATGTAGCCGCCTTTGCCGCTCGTGGCCGCCGGGGTCTGCACCGGGGCGGGCGTCGCGGTGGGTGCGGGGGTGGCAACCGGGGTCTCGGTCGCGCTCGGACTGGGCAGGACAGGCGCGGGCGTCGCGGTTGCGGCGGGCGTCACCGTCGCGGCGGGGGTGAACGTGAGATCCGGGGTCAAAGTGCCCTCATCCGGCTGAGGAATCTCAAAGCTCGGCGTCGCCGCCGGGGTGAATTCAATTTGGCTCACACTGCCGGAGAGAGAGCCGGTGTTCTGCGTCGGGGCAGAGCCGACGGTGATATACTGCGAGTAAACATACCCAAGCTGGCCGTCGATCAAGCACGCCGTCCAGCCGTCGCCCGACCCGATGGTCGTCACGGCCTTGCCGCGATTGTATTCACCCAGCACCGAATAATCGGAGCCGGGGCCGGAACGAAAGCGCACATACATCGCGTTGATGTAAGCGCCCGTGCCCTCGGCGGCGGGGGTGAAAGCAAGCTCGGAGTTATCCGGAGCGGGGGTGGCGGCGTCGGCGGGGATGAAGTCGGGCGTGAACACGGGCGCGGCAGACGCGCCGTTGGAGTCCAGGCTCAGATATGACGAGGAGACAAAGCCCGTCTGCCCGCCGACCTCCACCGCGTACCAGCTGCCGTTTGAGCGGTCGGTCACGGTGACGGGGGTGTTGCGCGTCAGGGTCGTCACAACATAATAAAATGTGCCGGGGCCTGCGCGCATGTTGACGCTGTTGCCCGTGACGACCGCCGTCTCGGCGTAAGCCGGGGCGACGAGCATCGTGCTTATCGCAAGCGAGGCTGCCAGCGTTCTTATCAATTTGTTGCGCATTTGAAACAGATCCTTTGTCTTTATTAGTCTGTCGGCGGCGCGAGCCGCGGTGTGTCAGACCTTATCTGGAGGAAAGTGCGCGCTCAAGCCACACGGCGGCAACGTCGATGG
>CAZUSM010000225.1:0-2534 GCA_964623675.1 uncultured Oscillospiraceae bacterium | reverse complement strand
CCCCTCACAGCGGCTGTTTCTTCATCTGCGCCCAGCGGCGGGGGTATTTTGGGGGCGTGGGGCGCTCTTTTTTTATTATGACCAGGCTGTGGGTTATGTCCGTGCCGGGGACGGTGTAGAGTATGGGCTTTGCCGCGCGCGCGCCGAGCACGGCGATGGCGCGCCCGGCCTCGGACAGCTCCTCGCCGACGTCCGGCCCTTTCATCGCCACGAACGCCCCGCCGACCTTCACGAACGGCAGACACAGCTCGCACAGCAGCCCCAGCCGCGCCACGGCGCGCGCCGTGGCGAAGTCAAAGCCCTCACGCAATGCCGCGTCCGCCTGCTCGGCGCGCGCGTGAATGCACTGCACGTTTTCAAGCTCCAGCGCCGTGCAGGTGTCGCGCAGAAAGCCGATGCGCTTGTCCAAGCTGTCCAAAAGCGTCAAGTCGATGTCCGGCTGCACCGACTTGAGCACGAGGCCGGGAAAGCCCGCGCCCGTGCCCACGTCGATGACGCGCGCCGCGCGCATGTCCACGTGCGCGAGCATCGCCGCGCAGTCGAGAAAATGCAGCCGCGCGCTGTCCTCCTCGCCGGAGATGGCCGTGAGATTCATCACGCGGTTTGCCTCGGTGAGGCGCTCATAATATGTTCTCAGGCGCGCCACGGCGCGCACATCTGGCGTTATGCCCAGCTCGGCAAAGCCGTCGACAAGTATATTTTCCAACATGTTCGCATGACCCTATCTGTAAAATTCATGGTCGCCAATCGACGCGACGAGAGTGAGATTTTCCCTGAACCAATAGTTGCCGTTGTTCGCGGGGTTGACGAAATAAAGGCTGTCGCCGACGGTGTTGTACCCCTCCAGCACGAGGTAGGCCGCGATGTAATAAAGCTCGGTGGGCTTGCCGTGCATCGAGCCGGTTGCGGCGGGCGTGAACTGCACGGTGTGCTTGCTGTCATACAGCACCTCGAAAATTGTGTCGGGGAAGTCCTCACTCTCCACGCGGTTGAGCACCACCGTCACCACGCCCATTATCCCCGCCAAGGGCTGATCCAGCGCCTCGACATAAGCGATGTGCGGCAGCCAGTATAGCTCATCGGCGGAAAAATGCGTCTCGTAATAATCTTCGCTCCCGCGTATCATGCGCGCCTCGGCGGTGGAAAACTCCAGCCGCCCGTTTTTGGCCTCACCCGTCAGCGTGAAAATGCGCGACACGGCGTCGAGCGGGAGATAGATATCCCCGCCGCACTCGACATAGCCGCGCGGGAGATAGATATAACGATAGTTCGCCCGGACATACCCGCTCCCGGCCTCGCCGACAAGCTCCAGCCCCGGAGCGTTCGCGGTAAAGCCCGCGTCGTCGGCCTCGATGTTGATGTCGATGCCGTAAATCTCGCCGATATCGGCGAGGGAGATGTACGGCGTGTCCCACTTCATGTACGCCCGCCCGCGCAGAAGCCCGCACACGTACATGCGAATCTCCTCCAGCTCCGGGCGTTCGCGCGCGGGGGTCGCATCGGCGGCGAAGGCCGCCGCGCCTCCGGACGCGGCGATCAGCACCGCGCACAAAACCGCGCACAGCGCGCGCCTAAACGCCCTTGTCACTGCTCCGCCTTGTACTGACGCAGCGCCTTTGCGAGCTGGTCGGGGCAAGAGGTTTGCTTGAATCCGCAGTGAATCCCGTCGAGGCGCGAGATGACCTCGTCAATCTCCATGCCCTCGACGAGCTTGGAAATGCCCTGCAAATTGCCGCTGCACCCGCCCAAAACCTTCAGCGAGACGAGCTTGCCGTTCTCCACGTCGATGTCCATCTGCTGCGAGCACACGCCCTTGGGCCTGTATGTAAACTTCATGTCTTTCTCCTTATTTATATGTATGTATCGGTGCAACGCACCGCCTACAGTCTAACACGTGTGCGCCTCTTTTTCAAGTGCGGCATATACTCCTTGCGCACGGCATAGTCTTGAAGAAAGGGTGGTGAAGCGCGTGCGCAAGCTCAAAAGCATAACCGAAAGCGCGGCGACGGTATTGGTGCTGACCATGACGATGTATGTTTTCTCCGCGTCGCCTCTGTGCGAATATATGGGGCGCACCGCGCGTGAGCGCCTGGACGCCGGGCGCATGAAAAACGTCACCGTCATCGCACCGGGTGATGACAGCCCCGCCGCGACGTCGGCCGTGCCCGTCGCGCTCGCCACCGCGCCCGAACCGAGCGCCGCCCCGGCGGCTTACGCTGCCGATATCACCGCCGACGTCACCATCGCCGCGCCTGCCCCGACTTCCACGCCCGCGCCCGAAGCCGACGCGGCAGGGGAGGGGGACACCGTCATATTGGAGACCACCATCGAGGGCGGCCTCACCATCAAAAATCAGACGGGCTATAAGGCGGACATCGGCAGCCTTCTTGTCGGCGGGCCGGGGTTGACCCTCGCCGCCGAAGGGCCGCAGGTGCTCATCATCCACACGCATTCCAGCGAGGCCTACACCCAGTCCGGCCTCGACAAATACGAGGAGAGCGACGCCGGGCGCACCGAGGACACGCGCTATAACA
>CAZUSM010000224.1:0-2535 GCA_964623675.1 uncultured Oscillospiraceae bacterium | reverse complement strand
GCGCTCGACCTCGCCGCCGAAGTCGGCGTGACCCGGCGTGTCGACGATGTTTATCTTCGTGTCGCCATACCACACGGCGGTGTTTTTGGCCATGATGGTGATGCCGCGCTCGCGCTCCAGGTCGTTGGAGTCCATGACGCGGTCGACGACCTCTTGGTTTTCGCGGTAGACGCCCGACTGCTTCAAAAGCTCATCGACAAGCGTGGTTTTGCCGTGGTCAACGTGGGCGATTATTGCAACGTTTCTGAGTTTGTCCATATCAAATATGCTCCCTTGCACACGTGCCGCCCTGCGGGTCGGCACACGAAAAGAATATGAATGCTTATTTCAACACAAAACTGAATTTTATCACCCCTGCGCTGAAATTGCAAGACATTCCGCGCATATTCATGCAAAAAACTTCTCCGCAAGCTCAATTTGCGCCGCATCGCCGACAAACGAGGGCACGGCGGCGTCGAGCGCGGCCATTTCGCGGCGCAACAGGGCGCACTCGCGGCGCACCGCCGCGCCATCCACCGCGCGCGGCGCCGTGCCGACGAAGCGCTCAAAGTTGCCGGAGAGAATGTCCGCGAGGGCGTCTGCGCCGAGCGCGAGCGGGCGCAGGGTGAACGCGGGGCGGTTGACGAGAAAATGCCCGTCGGAGGCGATTTCGCACGGCTCTGTGCCCGCGAGAAAGCACCGGACAATCTCGCCACGGCGGGTGTTCTCCGCCGTGTCGAACGCGCGCCCCTCGCCCATGAGCACGCAGCGGCCGCCGATGTCCGTGCCGTAGATTATGCGCCGCCGATAGCGCGCGAAGAAGGCGCGCGCGGCGTCAATGTCGCGGGAGAAATTCTCGTACATCTCGATGCCGGGGGTGAGGTCGACGCGGACGTTTTCGTATTCGTCGAGTATCGCCGCGAGACGGTCAAGCTGAGCGGACATGAAGAAAAAGTGAGCAAAAGAGACGCAAAGGCGCGGGTGGCGCGCCAAAACGGCCAGCATTTGGGCGTACTGCGCCTCATTGTTGACATAGCTATCATCATATAACCAGCCCTGCTGCACGGCGAAGGCGGGGGCGTTGGCGGCGTCCCAAAAGTTTTCGGGGTCGTTGACGTGCATGAGGATGGGCACTTGCTTTCGCTCCGCCCACGCCCAAAACGCGTCCCACACGGGCGCGTCAAAGTCGGGGATGGGGTGCATTTTGCGCATTTGGGGCTTGCCTTCGAGCATCTTGATGCCGTCACAGCCCATGGCGATGAGCCTCTCGCCGCACTCGGCCATGCGTTCGCCGAGGGTGTCGGGGTGGAGATAATATTCGCTCATGTCGAGCGAGGAGAAAACAAAGGTGCTCTCCGGGTGCATGGCCTTTGCGGTGAGCGCCGAGGGCGTGAGCGAGAGGAAACGGCTGTGCGCCACGGTGCACAGGCTCACCGCGTCTGTCATGGGCGAATGCGCGGCGAAAAACGCCGCAATATCGCCCCCGCCAAAGCTCTCCGACGGGTGGACATGGCCGTCTGTAATCTTGATGCCGTTATACATGTGCACAGCCTCCTTGATGTTACTGTATCTAATATAGCACAGTTGAAAAGCGCGCGCAATCGTGGTATTATGTCGGGGAGAAAATGATAAGGTGAGATAAAAATGACCGACAGCTTTTTTGCATATATTTCGCGCATGCGCTATATCGGGCGGTGGAGCCTGATGCGCAACGCCCTGCCCGAAAACATTCAGGAGCACAGCCACATGTGCGCCGTCATCGCGCACGCGCTGTCCGTCATACGGCGGGACGTGTTCAACACCCCCTGTGACCCCAACGAGTGCGCCGCCGCCGCGCTGTATCACGACTGCTCGGAGATTTTGACGGGCGATTTGCCCACGCCGATAAAATACCACAACGAGCTGATACGCGATGCTTACAAAGAGGTGGAGAGCCTGGCGTGCGAAAAGCTGCTGAATACCCTGCCGGATGAGCTGCGCGCGGCTTATGCCCCGCTTTTGACCGGCGAGGTCGAGGCGCGGACGCACGACATCGTCAAGGCCGCGGATAAGCTCTCGGCCTATATCAAGTGCATTGAGGAGCGCCGCGCGGGCAACGACGAATTCCTCTCCGCCGAGCGGCAAACCCGCGCCGCGCTTGAAAAGAACGGCATGCCGGAGGTGGAGTATTTTCTCAAACACTTTATCCCCGCGTTCGAGTTGACGCTCGACGAGCTGGGGACGCTTGAGGAGGGCGCAGATGGAAAACACTAAGCTTGACAGAATAAACGAGCTGGCGCACATCGCAAAAGTGCGCGAGCTGACCGAGGCAGAGCTTGCCGAGCGGGACACGCTGCGCAAGGAGTACATCGCCGAGTGGCGCGAGGGCGCGCGGCAGGTGCTGGAGAACACATACGTCGTCACCCCCGACGGGAAAAAGCACAAGCTGCAAAAGAAAGCCGGCAAGTAAGCGATTGACATTGACAAAGGCGCGATTGTCGCGTAATATAATACGCGGAGAAAATCCGCTCGAATGAAAGTTGAGGTGACAGCGAAATGAAGTGCAAGGCGTGTTGT
>CAZUSM010000223.1:0-2543 GCA_964623675.1 uncultured Oscillospiraceae bacterium | reverse complement strand
TCCTCGTAAAGCTCGATTATGGCGTCGTCCATCACCACGAAGGCGAGGCGGACGTTGTCGCCGAGGGATTCCGGGCCGAAGATGACGCGCTCGGCTTTTTCGACGTAGGGCGTCATGTCGTCGACCTTGTAGGCCACGTGCGGCTGCTTGGACAGCAGTTCGGGAAAGCGCGTGCCCTCCTCGAATTTGAGATACTCGATTTTGTAGTCATACTCGTCCACGCTGGGGTTGACCCAAAAGCCGCCCCACTCGTTGTAGACCATGCCCGGCTTCTTGTTGAGCACGGGGATACCGATGTGCATGTATTCTGCCGACATTGTTCTTCCTCCTTATTTGATATACTGAAACGGCGTTTCGCCGCAAATCAGACTGTTTCGGCGCAGGGGAGAGGAAAATCAGTCAAGCCCGACCTTCTTGTTCCACATTCCGCGCAGAACGATGGTCAGCCAGCCCCAAACGAGACCCCACACGCAGTAAATCATCTCGGCCAGTGCCGCCTGGGTGAAGCTCGCCCCGCCGTGGGTCATGAGCGCAAAGTACGCGCCCGCCGCAACGAATATCGCCGGGCACATGGAGATGTAATTGCCCTTTTCACAGCAGATAACCGGCACGACGATGATGAGCACGGCAAGGGGAGTGCCCCAGAAGCCGCCGAAGGCACCGCCGAGCGAGATGATGGCGATGGAGGCCACGATGCCGATGACGTAAGCAATCAGACCCTTTGCGCCGCCCTTGAGGTCACAACCGGCGAGGAAGTAAATTGCCCACGCCTGAAACGCGATCCAGTCACCGGCCATGCTGCCGAAGCTGATGTAAGGGCAGATGACCTGGTCAAGAGCCTGCATGATGAACGCGAGAATGGCCACTATAATGGGGCCGACGATGTACTTGCCGAATTTTTTCATTGGAATATTCTCCTCTCATATACTTTGTTTTTGTGTTGTTGACAAAATGAAAAAATAGAAGTATATTGGGAGGCGGTGTATTTGATACGCCACCCGCGGGGTACGCGGCTGTTAGTTGTAGGAGACCGGCAGCCGTGTACCCTCTTTTTCTATTTGGTGAAAGTGTGCTCAGTTGATAGAATCTGTGTAATATTCAAACGCTTCCTTGCCGGTGAAGCCCTCGTGGACGACCTTGCGGATGGCGTTCATCATTTCGACCGGGTGCTCGCTCTGGAACACGTTGCGCCCCATGTCGACGCCGCGCGCGCCGCGCGCGATGGCCTGATGCGCCATTTCCAGCGCGTCCTGCTCCGGCAGCTTTTTGCCGCCGGCGATGACGATGGGCACGGGGCAGGCCGCCACGACGTTTTCAAAGTCCTCGCAGTAATAGGTCTTGACGAAGCTCGCGCCGAGCTCGGCCAAAATGCGCGTGGCGAGGGAGAAGTATTTCGGGGTGCGCTCCATCTCCTTGCCAACGGCGGTCACGCCGAGAATGGGCACGCCGTATTTGTACCCCTCGTCTGCCGCGCGGCACAGCGCCTCCAGCGAGTCGCGCTCGCCCGCCCCGCCGACAAAGCACTGGATTGCCAGCGCGGTGGCGTTCATGCGCAGGGCGTCCTCCATGTCAAAGGCAAGCCCCGAACCGACCGACATGTCCTCGAACAAAACCGAGGTGTCATGCGTGGCGCGCAGACACACGGCCTTGTTGAGCGTGGGCGGAATGCAGCTTCTTATCGCGCCGCGCGTGCCCATGAGCACGTCGGCATGCTCGCACAGGGGGGCGATGGTGACGTCCAGCCGCTCCAGCCCCGCCGTCGCGCCCATTATATAGCCGTGGTCAAAGGCGAGCATGACGGTGTTGCCGCACTTCGGGTCAAAAATGCGGGAAAGGCGGTTTTTCATGCCCCAGTCGGTGTTGCCCAGGCCCTTGGCGAAAAAGCCGGTGTCAATGGGCGGGGTGTCGAGGTAATAATTGTGGGCGGCCTTGTTTCCGATTCCGTCTGCCATGGCTTACTCCTTGAAGAACACCGGGGTGTGCACGGGCGTGTTCCACAGGGCGAGGGTCTCGTCGTCCCACTTGGCGATGTTCATCTGGAAGCCGCCGGCCTCCTGCACGGTCAGAATCTCGCCGACCATGTTCGCCACGACCTCGACGCCCTTGGCCTTGAGGAACTCGACGGTGTCTTTATAGAGCACGAGCATTTCCATCATGGTCGTCGCGCCGCAGCCGTTTATCATCACGAACGCCTTGTCACCGGCGGCGAGGCCGAGCTTATCCGACAGCGCGCCCGCCACGGTGGCGACAGTGTCCTTGGAAGAGAGCATGGGCACGCGGATGCCGCCGCCCTCGCCGTGCTGACCTGCGCCGATTTCCATGAGGTCGGTTTCGCCCAGGTCGCCGAAGCTCATGCCGTTTTGCGGGTGGGTCGCGTCGGTGACCTTGACGGTGACGGAGGCCATGTTGTCGGCGTATTTCTGCGCGATGTCGGCCACTTCGTCAAGGCTCTTGCCCGCGCGCGCCGCCGCGGCGGCCACGTGGTACATCGCCACTGCACCGGCGAGACCGCGCTTGTTGTCCTCGCCGTTGGGGTCGTACTG
>CAZUSM010000222.1:0-2555 GCA_964623675.1 uncultured Oscillospiraceae bacterium | reverse complement strand
ATGTGCAGCTCGTCAAGCTGCTTTTGCTCGACCGTGGAGGGCGCGCCCATCATGACGTCCATGGCGTTTTTGTTCATGGGGAAGGGGATAATCTCGCGGATGCTGTCCTCACCGGCGAGGAGCATGACCATGCGGTCAACGCCCGGCGCGATGCCCGCATGAGGGGGCGCGCCATAGCAGAACGCATTGTACATCGCGGGGAACTTTCTCTTCACGTCCTCTTCGCCCAGGCGCACCATTTCAAACGCCTTTATCATGATTTCCGGGTCGTGGTTACGCACCGCGCCGGAGCTGAGCTCCACGCCGTTGCAGACGAGGTCATACTGGTCTGCGGTGATGGTGAGCGGGTCAATCTCGCCGCGCTCGGCGGCGAGCAGAACGTCCAGCCCGCCGGAGGGCATGGAGAACGGATTGTGGCAGAACTCAAGCTCGCCGGACTCCTCGCCGATTTCATACATCGGGAAGTCGACAATCCAGCAGAACTCATAGCGCTCCTTGTCCATGTGGTTCGGGCAGGCCGCGCCGAGCATCTTGAGCATGACGCCGGCGGTTTTCTGCGCCTGACCCTTGTTGCCCACGGCGACGGCCACGAGAGTGTTGGGCTTGAGGTCGAGCGCGGCGGTGAGCGCGTCGACGCGGTCGGTCAGGAACTTGGCCACGCCGCCGGCGATGGCGCCGGACTCATCGAGCTTGAACCAATAGGGCTTCGCGCCGGACTGAACCTCAACATCGGTGCACAGCTTGTCAATCTGCTTGCGCGTGAGCGCGCAGTCGGACACGGCCACGGCCTTGACGACCGCACCCTCGGCGTTGAACGGGGCAAACTCGGTCTCGCGCGTGAGCGCGGTGATGTCCTCGACGTGCAGGTCAATGCGCAGGTCGGGCTTGTCCGAGCCGTAGCGCTCCATCGCCTCGACATAGCCGATGCGCTTGAACGGGGCGGAGGAGGCGACATTATAAGTGCCGAATTTCGCGAAAATCGGGGGCAAAACGTCCTCCAACACGGCGAAAACGTCATCCTGCGTGGCGAAGGCCATCTCCATGTCCAGCTGGTAGAACTCGCCGGGGGAGCGGTCGCCGCGCGCGTCCTCGTCGCGGAAGCAGGGGGCGATTTGGAAATAGCGGTCAAAGCCGGAGGTCATCAGCAGCTGCTTGAACTGCTGGGGCGCCTGCGGCAGGGCGTAGAACTTGCCGGGGTGCTTGCGCGCGGGGACGAGATAGTCACGCGCGCCCTCCGGGGAGGAGGCGGTGAGAATGGGGGTGGTGATTTCCAAAAAGCCGTGCGCGGTCATCGCCTGACGCAAGGCGGCGATGACATTGCAGCGGAGGATGATGTTCTTTTTGACGGCGGGGTTGCGCAGGTCGAGATAGCGGTATTTCAAGCGGGCGGTCTCGTCGGCCTCGCGGCTGCGGTTTATCTCGAAGGGCAGCTCGTTATAGCGGCATTTGCCGAGAATCTCGATTTTCTCCGGCACGACCTCGACGTCGCCGGTGTCCTGCTTGGGGTTTTTGCTGGCGCGCTCGCGCACTGTGCCCTCGACGGAGATGGTGCTCTCCTTGTTGACGGACTTGACGATGCGCATCATGTCCTCGCTCTCGATGACGATTTGGCTCGTGCCGTAAAAATCGCGCAGGACGACGAAGGCAAAGTTGCTGCCGACCTCGCGGACGTTTTCCATCCACCCGACCAGCTTCACCTTCTCGCCGACGTTGGCAAGGCGCAATTCATTGCAGGTATGTGTACGTGACTGAAACATAGTTTTGCCTCTCTTCTATCTCAAAAAATAAAGGAAACCTTAATCATTGATGAGCGGATACGCCGCGCGCTCATCGAGCACGGAGACGATGTCCGTGGCCGCGTCGGCGATGCTCAGCTTTTTCTGCACGCCCGTGGCCATATCCTTGACGGAGAGAACGCCCTCGTTTATCTCGTCCTCGCCCACAAAGATGACGTATGGCACGCCGAGCTTGTCGGCATAGCTCATCTTGGCCTTGAACTTTTTCTTCTCGCTGTAAAGCTGGGTGCGTATCCCGGCGGCGCGAAGCTGCGCCGCGGCGGAGATGGCGAAGCCGAGCTCCTCCGTCATGGGGATGACCAGCGCGTCGCACGGCGCGCCGACGCCCTCGTCCGACAAAAGCCCCTGCTCACCCAGCACGTAGAAAAGCCGCGTCAGCCCGATGGAGATGCCCACACCGGGGAGGGTTTTGTCCGTGTAATACTCGGCGAGGCTGTCATAGCGCCCGCCGGAGCAGACAGAGCCTATCTCCGGGTGCTCGGTCATCTCGGTTTCGTAAACCGTGCCGGTGTAATAGTCCAGCCCGCGCGCGATGGTGAGGTCGACGGCGAAGTTTTCCTCCGGCACGCCGAAGTCCGCGAGGTAGCGCGTGACGGTGATAAGCTCGTCAAGGCCGGTGTCAAAGGTCGCGTCCATGCCGCGATATCGCTCCAGCGATTCAATCACCTCGCTGTTCGTGCCCTTGATGGCCATGAAGTCGAGCACATTTTCTGCCTTGCAGGGCAGCATTTTCACCTCGTCGATGAGAAGCTGCTTGAC
>CAZUSM010000221.1:0-2592 GCA_964623675.1 uncultured Oscillospiraceae bacterium | reverse complement strand
ATTATAATAGGGGGCAGAATATATGAATAAACGCGCGCTTATCGTTGAGGACGATGTCAACATCGCCGAGCTTTTGCGCCTTTATTTGGGGAAGGACGGCTTTGAGGTCATGATCGCGCCCGACGGCGGCAAGGCCAAGTCCACCTTTGACCTTTTCCAGCCGGACGTCGTGCTGCTTGACATCATGCTGCCCGTCAAGGACGGTTGGGAGGTTTGCCGCGAAATCCGCGAGCGCTCTTCCACGCCCATAATCATGCTCACCGCCAAGGGCGAGACTGCCGACAAGGTCAACGGCCTTGAAATGGGCGCGGATGACTATGTCACCAAGCCCTTTGACGTCAAAGAGCTTATCGCCCGCGTGCATGCCGTCATGCGCCGCACCGACGCCGACGCGCCCGTTGACAAAAAGCTCAGCTTTGACAAGCTCGTCATCAATCTCGATTCCTACGAGCTGATTGTCGACGGCAAAAAGATTGACACCCCGCCGAAAGAGATGGAGCTTTTATACCACCTTGCAAGCTCGCCCAACCGCGTTTTCACGCGCAACCAGCTCCTAGATGAGGTTTGGGGCTTTGACTACTTCGGCGACTCGCGCACGGTCGACGTCCACATCAAGCGCCTGCGCGAAAAGCTGGAGGGCGTGTCCGAAAGCTGGAGTCTTAAAACCGTTTGGGGCGTGGGGTACAAGTTCGAGGTCGTCGAGTAAGGCGCGCCATGAAAAGCATTTATCTGCGCAACTTCGTCGCCACGGCGACCATGGTGGCCGTGTGCTTTCTCATTGTGGCCTTCTCCTTCGTCGGCATCGGCCGCAATTACCTCATCAATGAATATCGCGAGGCAATGGTGGACTCGGCGCGCGAGGTCTCGCGCACGGCGGCGGCAATCACTCAAAACAGCTCCTTGAAAAGCTGGGTCTTGAGCATGACACTCTCCTCCGTCTCCAACTCCACCGGCAACCACGTTTTCATTGCCGACCCCACCGGCGTCATCGTCACCTGCTCTGACAGCACCCCTGTCTGCGAGCACATGGGCGTCAAGCTCCCGGACGATGTTCTCGCCCAGCTTGACACCAACGGCATCCTCAACCAAATCACCAACCTCGGCGGCCTGTACGAAAGCAACCGCTATATCGTCGCCCAGCCCATCCTCGTCGCGGGCGGCGAAAGCGCGCTCGGCTATGTCTTTGTCACCAACAACATTGACAACATGCTCGGCGCGTGGTCGACGTTTTTGGAGGTTGCCGCGTTCGTCACAATCGCGGTTTTCATGGCGGCGCTGAGCATTTCTCTCATTTATTCCAAGCGCATGGCGCGCCCGCTTGACGAAATCGCCGCCGCCTCGCGCAAGTTTGCGCGCGGCGACTTTTCCGTGCGCGTCAAGCAGATTGAAGACCCCACCGATGAAATGGGCGCGCTCATCGAGTCGTTCAACAAAATGGCGGACTCACTGGAGGTCGCCGAAGAGCGCCGCAGTGAGTTCATCGCGAACATCTCCCACGAGCTGCGCACACCCATGACCACCATCGCCGGCTTTGCCGACGGCATACTCGACGGCACGATTCCCCGCGAGGACGAGGAAAAATACCTCCGCTCCATCCGCGACGAGACCCGCCGCCTCTCCCGCCTTGTGCGCGACATGCTGGACGTTTCGCAGATGAAAGCGCGCGCCGCCGACGAGAGCAAGCGCGTCGTTTTCGACCTGACGGAGCTTGTGCTGCAAACGCTTTTGAGCTTTGAGCGCCGCGCCACGCAGAAGAATCTCGACGTCGACCCTCAGCTGCCGGACAATCACATCATGGTCAGCGCCGACAAAGACGCGATAACTCAGGTCATTTACAATCTCCTCGACAACGCCGTCAAGTTTGCCCACGAGGGCACGTGCATCACCCTCCGCCTTTATAAGGACAACGGCAAGGCGTATGTCTCCGTCAAGGATGTCGGCGAGACCATCCCGCCCGATGACCTCCCGTTCATCTTTGACCGTTTCCACAAGTCCGACCGCTCCCGCAGTCTTGACACCAGCGGAGTCGGCTTGGGGCTTTACCTCGTCAAAAGCATCATCAACAGCCATGACGAGGACATTGCCGTGCGCAGTGAGGACGGCGTGACCGAGTTCGTCTTCACCCTTCCCTTGGCAAAGTAATTGATATCAGATCAGAGGTTTGGATATGAGCAATAATGAATGGTACGGCGGCGAGGGCTGGTATCAGCCGCTCAGAAAGCCCGCAGCGCCGAGCGCGAAAAAGCCCCGCCGCAAGCGCGGCTGGACGACGCCGCGCATAATCGGCTGCATCGTGATTGTGCTGCTGCTCATCGTGGGCACGTCGCTTGCCTTTGCAAACGGCTCTGCCGCCGTGGTTTTCCGCAGCGGCGACGATGTGTGGAGCTTCGGCAACGGCGACAAGCTGGAGGATTTGCCCGACGATAAGGACGAGTTTTTCAACAATTATTACACCTCCACCGACAACGACGCCGCCAAGGTCGACATTCCCCTCGCCGACCTCACCACCGACTTCCGCCTCAACCCGGAGACGGCGGCCGACAGCGAGCTGACTCTCCAACAGCTTTATTCCGAGTGCGCCCCCTCCGTCGT
>CAZUSM010000220.1:0-2604 GCA_964623675.1 uncultured Oscillospiraceae bacterium | reverse complement strand
TCAATCATGATAAGGGCATATTTTTTCATCGGTTTTCACCTTTCGTTCGCGATATGCCCTATCATGCCACACGCCCCGCGCCTTGTCAAGTCAGGCGGCGCACCGGGCGGACGTATTTCCAATAGCGGGTGCAGTCGTGGTAAAAATAGAACACGCGCTCCGGCTCGGTGTCGAGCGCGTAGCCCGCCGCGGCGTAGTCAAACTCGGCCATTGCCTTTTCAATCATGGCCTCGACTGCCTGATTCTGCGTCTCGAAGTCGAACGGGCCGTGCTCGAACACGATGTACTCGCCCTCCGGCACATCCATGAGGCTGAGCTGGGCTGGCACGGGGCCGCTGTAATCCGCCGGGAGGCGCACGCCGTAGCTCTCCGCCAGCGGTATGCCCCAGCTGCAAATTCGGCCGGTGGGCGCGTTGATGAAGCCCATTATTTGGCCGCTGCTGCTGTCGTTTCCCTCGCCGCCGAGGTCGTCCAGCTTGCCCGGAATCCCGGCGAGCAGGCCGCAAATCGTCTCGCAATCCTGTCCCGGAATGAGGCTTTGCTTCTGCCAAAAATCCCAGTAGCCGACGCTTTCATAGTTGCGGATGTGGAGGAATTTGTGTGCGGGAATGGTGATGAAATAGGTTTTCACTTGCTGATTTGTGGTTTCCATTGAGGTCTCTCCTGCTTCTATTAAGTAGCAGTCAAAGGGGCGGATGAGCGTCCTGAGCACAACGGGCACAGGCGCGCGGCGGTACGCGCTGGGCGAGACGCCGTAGGCCTCCTCGAATGCGCGGGTGAACGCCTCGTTCGAGGAAAAGCCGTGGTCGAGCGCGATGTCGAGCAAGCCGCGCTCGCTGTCGCGCACCTGCACGAGGGCGAATGCCAGCCGCCGGTAGCGCAGGTAGTCGCGCAACCGCATGCCGGATATCTCGCGGAATTTGCGCGAGATGTGGCTGGGCGAATAGCCCAGCTCGCGCGAGAGCGCGTCGAGCGTCACGGCGTCGCTCTGCTTTTGGCGGATGCTCTCGTCCAGCCTGTCCACAAGCTGCTGCACCTGTTTGTACCACGGGTTCATGTCCGCACCCCTTTCTGCTCAGGAGATATTATAACAGCGCCCGCAGGCGCTTTCTTGATTTGCCTTGCGCAGTTTATTATACGACGCCGAGCTTGGGACGCGCAAGGGGCATAGATAAGCACCGGGGCAGGTTTGCCCCGGTGCGTGGGTGCTATGTTAATCCAGTACGCTCAAATACGCGTCCATGACCTTGCCCAGCACGTTGGGCAGGAGATATGGCTCGGTGCTCTGCTTTGCCGCCGCGGACATGCGGGCGCGGAGTTCGGGATCGCTTTTCAGCGTGTTTATCGCGGCGACGCAGGCATCAAGGTAGTTTTGCGGGAACAGAATACCGTTTTCACCATCGCGAATGAGGTCATCGTGCCCCTTGGTGCTCGTCGCGGCCACAGGCAAGCCCATATACAGCGCCTCCAGCACGTTAAACGGCAAGCCCTCGGAACGCGAGGCCGTAATGGCCGCGTCCGACGCCGAGAGGTAGTCCGGCACATTCGGGACTTGGCCGAGAAACAGCACACGATCGGCAACGCCAAGAGTGCGCGCAAGATTCTTGCACTCCTCCTGCCGCTCACCGCGCCCTGCGAGAATCAGCTTGACGTTATCGTCAAGCTTCGGCATAGACTCAATCAAAAACGCCTGATTCTTGCGCGCGGAGAACTCAGCGGCATAAAAAAGCGCAAAATCGCCGTCCTTGAGGCCAAGCTCGGCGCGCATTTTTTCACGGGAAGTGCTCGTTGCCATGCGCGCGGGATTCAAGCCCATGCCCGGAATCATTCCGACGCGCCCGGCAACGTGGTGCGCACTTGCCCAACGGCGGTCATACTCGTTCATCACAAGCAGCAAGTCCGTCTCGCGCGCGCAAAACAGCTCGGCGGCCTTGAGAATCCCGGATTTTATCGCGCCGGTGGTATCGTCGAAAAGGTAGCCGTGCATGACGTCAACCAGCTTGGGGCGCGGCTTCAGGCCGCGCACGGCAAGCCGCGTGAAAAACGCGGCAAGCGAAGTGTGAGTTATAATAAGGTTGTAGCCGTTCGCGCGGATTTCTCGGCGAAGAATCGACGCGGCGCGGAAATTGGCCGGCGAAGAGAAGCTTTTTTCAAAGGGCAGCTCGATGAGCCTGCCCGCTCCGGGAATCTCACGCAGCTCCCCGCCGCAGGCGACATCCACCGTCCACCCGCGCGACGCGAAGCGCTCAATGTACGGCAGATGGAAATTGCGTATGTGCCCGAATGTCGAGGCCGTTATAAGAAGTCTGTGGTTTTCAGCAGTGCGCATATTCCAATGCCCTCTCCGATGCTTGTTTCATGCTTTGCTAAACTGCCAGTGGCGTGGGGAAACTGCGGGAAAGAGAAGTCACAGAGTGATTTTCCCGTCTAAGTAATCTTCGTATCTGTCGCAAATTGCCTGCGTCTCGCCGAAGTCGATTTGACGCCCGTGGTCGAGCCACAGCACTTTGTTGCACAGCTCGCGCACTTGCGTGAGCGAGTGCGAAACAAGTATTGTGGTCGCGCCGCTGTTTATCAACTCGTGCATACGCTTTGCGCTTTTCT
>CAZUSM010000219.1:0-2633 GCA_964623675.1 uncultured Oscillospiraceae bacterium | reverse complement strand
GTTGAGCAGAGCCTGCTGTTCGGGTGTTAGCTTCAAAATACCACTTCCTTAAAAAATTTTAACTTTTTCGCCATGTTTTTTGCTGATTTTGCCGTATGACAGTATTTTAACACGCACATTGGAGATAGTCAACGAAATAACATTGGTCAAAAGAGAGAAAATACGCAAAAGACGTATTTTCCTCACCGCGGCATTGAAAAGGGGGCGCCGAATCTAACTGTTGACATCGTGGCGGGCGGGCTATATAATGTCGAGCGTTATACTAATATCTATTATTTATTACGGATTTGGGGATTTATACTGTTATGGAGCATTCTGAAAAGCTGACTGTGCGCGAGTGCGTTTTGGGCGACCGCGCTTTTTATAAGCACGTTTTGGCGGTGGTTTTGCCGATAATCGTGCAAAACACGCTGACGAACGTGGTCAACCTGCTCGACAACGTGATGGTGGGTCAGGTGGGGACGCTGCCGATGAGCGGCGTGGCCATCGTCAGCCAGCTCATTTTCGTCTTCAACCTCGCCGTGTGGGGCAGCACCTCCGGCGCGGGGATTTACGGGGCACAGTTTTTCGGTCGGGGCGACATGGACGGCGTGCGCCACACGCTGCGCTTCAAGCTGGTGGTCGTGTCGTGCATCGTGGTGATTGCGTTCGGCATTTTCGCCGCGTTCGGCACGCGGCTGATCAACGGCTACATCGCCGCAGACACCTCCCCCGCCGACGCCGCGGCCACGCTCGGCTATGCCGAGGAGTATCTCGCCATCATGGCCGTGGGGCTCATCCCGTTTGCCCTTTCCCAGTGCCTCGCAGGCACTCTGCGCGAAAGCGGGCAGACCGTTTTGCCCATGAAGGCGAGCGTCGCCGCCATTTTCGTCAATCTCGTTTTCAACTCCCTGCTCATTTTCGGCCTGTGCGGCTTCCCGAAGCTCGGCGTGGCGGGCGCGGCGATTGCCACGGTGCTCTCGCGCTTTGTGGAGCTGGGCATAATCCTCGTGAGCGTGCGCAAAAACATTGAGCTTTACCCGTTTTTCCGGGGCGTTTTGCGCGGGTTTTCGATTCCGTGGGAGCTGGCAAAGAGCATCATGTCCAAGTCCCTGCCGCTGCTGGCAAACGAGCTGATGTGGGGTTCGGGCGTGGCGGTGCTGCTGCAATGCTATTCCGTGCGCGGGATTCAGGTGGTGGCGGCGATGAATATCTGCTCGACCGTGTCGCAAATTTTCAACGGGGCGTTTTTGTCCCTCGGCAATGCCACGGCCATCGTCGTCGGGCAGGAGCTGGGCGCAAACGAGCTGGTGAGCGCGCGGCGCACGGCGTGGCGCATGCTGGTTTTGAGCATTGCAAGCTGCGTGTTCATGGGCGGGCTGCTGGCCGTGTGCGCGCCGATTGTGCCGCTCATCTACAACACCGAGGAGGCCATACGCGCCCTCGCCACCGAGCTTATCTGCGTGGCGGCGGTGTGCATGCCGCTTTACGGCATTGCCAACAACGCTTATTTCACCATCCGCTCCGGCGGCAAAACGCTAATCACCTTTTTGTTCGACAGCTGCTTTTCGTGGGTGGTGTCCGTGCCGGCGGCGTTCTGCCTGTCGCATTTCACCGCCCTGCCCATCGTGAGCGTTTATTTCATGGTCAACGCCCTCGACTTCATCAAGTGCGTCATCGGCATCACGCTGATGAAAAAGGGCGTGTGGGTGAAAAACATAGTAAGCGCGGATTGAATCATAATAGGTGCACCGAAAAGGGGTGCACCTATTTTATATTGTTTACATTCCGGGGTGTTTTCTTTCGGCGGGGTGTGGTATGATAGATTCATTCGCAAGGAAGTGATTTGCATGAATCAAGACAACAAACGCCGTGCGTGGGGCACTGCGCTGCTGGCGATATACATAGTGGGCTGTGTCGCGGTGAGCGTGTGGCAGTTTTATGAGGGCTTTGCCACGCTGGGCGATATGGCGCGCGCAAGCGCCGCGCCATCGCCCACTGCCGTGGTTGAACCCACAGCCGCGCCGACGGCGACGCCGTCGCCGTCTCCCTCGCCCACGCCGTCGCCCGTTGTGTGCGCGCATGAATACGGCGAGTGGGAGACGATAGTCGCTGCGACGACGACGTCAAACGGCCTTGATGAGCGCGTGTGCGCGCTCTGCGGCGCGGTGGAAAGCCGCGTGACGAACCCCAAGCCCACCATCGACACCTCCCCCGGCAATGAATCGGTGCGGGAGATGTTCCGCCTAATAAACGCGGCGCGCGCCGAGGCCGGGCTGAGCGAGGTTTATTACTGCGAGGCCGTCCAAGCCGCCGCCGACCTGCGTGCCGAGGAGCTGAACGAATATTATGACATGCACCACAACCGCCCCGACGGGCGCGAGGCCGTGACGGTGTTTTATGACCTCGGCATCACCGAGACCATGGCGGGCGAAAACTACACTCTCGGCCCGCCGAGCGCGGCGCTTGCGATGGAGGAGTTCATGAACTCCGAGGGGCATCGCGAGCTGATACTCTATCCCAACGCCAAGGGCGTCGCCCTCGCAGTCGCGCCGAACGACGAATTCGGTCTGGCGTGGGTGCAGATATTTGTGGAGTGAGCGAAAATGTGGTATAATAATTCCGACGGGAGTTGATTGTATGCTTGAAAACAA
>CAZUSM010000218.1:0-2634 GCA_964623675.1 uncultured Oscillospiraceae bacterium | reverse complement strand
CCCGTGACGAGGAAGGTGTTGAAGCTGTGGCAGTGGGGGCATTCCTTGCCGTGGGCGACGGTGGAATAGGTCTGCTTGCAGTCCTGGCAGAACGTCACGCCCGGCAGGGTCTCGATTTTCAGCTCGGCCTCGGACAAAATGGGGTGGCTTTTGCGCGCGTACAGCCAAAAATCCGCGAGATAATCCGGAATGATGCCACTGACCTCGCCCACTTCGAGAGTCACCGAGCCGACCTTCGTCAGCGCGCTCTCCTCGGCGAGCTTTTCAACGGTCTCAATCACGTATATAACTGTGCCCAGCTCGTGCATTACTTGCCCTTCTTGCGCATTATCTTGACCTCGCGCTTGAGCGTGTAGGGCAAAATCGCCTTGAGCTTGTCCTCGGCCTTCAGCATGGTGCTGGCCTCCGGCAAATCGCGGCTGAGGTGAATGGCGTCGAATTCGCAGCGCGTGGTGCACAGGCCGCAGCCGATGCACTTGTTCTCGTCCACGACAGTCGCGCCGCAGCCGAGGCAGCGCGCGGCCTCGCGCTTGACCTGCTCCTCAGTGAAGCTGAGATGTGCGTTTTCAAAGCTCTTGGCCTTGGCCGCGTCCATGCCCGGAATCTGGCGGGAGGAGTTGTCAAAGCTCTCCACGGGGATGAGCACGTTGTCCTTGTCAAGCTCGATGAACTGACGGCGGTTGCGCGCCAGGGTGAGGCTCTGCCCCTCGTGCACATAGCGGTGCAGGGACTCAGCGGCCTCGCGCCCGGCGGCGATGGCGTCGATTGCGAACTTCGGCCCGGTCAGCGCGTCGCCGCCGACGAAGATGTCGCTCTGCGCGGTTTGCAGGGTCACGGGGTCTGCAATCACAGTGCCGTTGGGGTTGAAAGTCATGCCCTCGGCGGCGATGCCGCCCAGCTCCACCTTCTGCCCGATGGCGGAGATGACGGAGTCGACCTCGATGGTCTCGAACTTGCCCGTGCCGACGGCCTTGCGGCGACCCTTTTCGTCTGCCTCGCCAAGCTCCATCAGCTCGACCTTCAGTGCCGTGACCTTGCCGTTTTCACCGATGAGCTCGACGGGGGCTGCGAGGAACTTGAACTTCACGCCTTCCTCAACGGCCTCGGCCACCTCGGCCTTGTCCGCGGGCATTTCGGCCTCGGAGCGGCGGTAAATCACATAAGTTTCCTCCGCGCCCAGTCTCACGGCACTGCGGCACACGTCCATGGCCACGTTGCCGCCGCCGATGACGGCGCACTTCTTGCCGACGGCGGGGTTCTTGCCGAGATTGACCTCGCGCATGAAGTCAACGCCGCCGTATACGCCGCTCAGCTCCTCGCCGGGAATGCCGAGAGGTGCGGATTTCTGCGCGCCGATGCCGAGGAAGAAGCCCTTGTAGCCCTCTTTGCGCAGCTCGTCGAGCGTCACGTCCTTGCCGACCTCAACGCCGCACTTGAACTCCACGCCCATCTCGCGCAGAACGTCGATTTCGGCGTTGACAACGTCGCGGTTGAGGCGGAAAGAGGGGATGCCCACGGTCAGCATGCCGCCGGGCACTTCGTTTTTCTCGAACACGGTCACGGGATAGCCCATGTTGGACAGGAAGTATGCACAGCTCATGCCGGCAGGGCCTGCGCCGATGACGGCGATCTTTTCGGCATAATCGGTGGTGTCGGCCTTGCGGGTGCGGCGCGCGGGGACATAGCGCTTGTCCGCGTGCAGCTCCTGCTCGGCGATGAATTTCTTGATTTCGTCGATGGCGATGGGCGCGTCGACCGTGCCGCGGGTGCAAGCGTCCTCACAGCGGCGGTTGCATATACTGCCACACACGGCGGGGAAGGGGTTGTCCTGCTTGATGAGCTTGAGCGCGTCGAGATAGCGCCCCTCGGCCGCCATTTTTATGTAGCCCTGAACGGCGATGTGCGCGGGGCAAGCGGTCTTGCAGGGGGCGGTGCCGCTGTCGTAGCAGTTTATCATGTTGTTGTCGCGGTAATTCTCGTCCCACTTCTCCGGACCCCACTTCGTGTCGTCGGGCAGCTCGTGCTTGGGGTATTCCACCGGGCCGGACTTGGTGCACAGCTTTTGGCCGAGCTTGGCCGCGCCGGCGGGGCACACCTCGACGCACTTGCCGCAGGCCACGCACTTTTCCGCCTCGACGTGCGCTCTGTACGCACTGCGGGACATGTTCGGCGTGTTGAAAAGCTGAGACGTGCGCAGGCCGTAGCATACGCCGGGCGCGCAGTTGCATATTGCGAAAATCTTGTCCTCGCCGTCGATGTTGGTTATCTGATGGACATAGCCCTCATCCTCGGCGCGCTGGAGAATCTCCATCACCTCGTCGTAGGATATGAGGCGGCCGTCCTTGCCGGTCTCGTCGCAGTACTTGGCGCAGTCGCCCACGGCGATGCACCACATGTCCTCAATGTCGCCCGTGCCCTGCCCGCGCACGCTCTGCGCGCGGCGGCAAGAGCAAACGCCCACCGCGTAGGTGTCATACTTTTTCAGCCAGTGGGAAAGATGCTCCACGCTCACGGACTTTGACCCGCTGGGTATGGCCTTTTCCACGGGGATCACGTGCATGCCGATGCCCGCGCCTCCGGGAGGCACCATCGGCGTCACCTTTTCAAGCGGCAGACGCGCCATGTCGTGGAACA
>CAZUSM010000217.1:0-2647 GCA_964623675.1 uncultured Oscillospiraceae bacterium | reverse complement strand
TTTCATTATACCAGAAACGAGGGCGCTTGTGTGGAGCTTTTTTGACGGGCTGAGCACTTGCATAAGCAAGTGCTTTTTTCCTGGTGGACGATACAAGACTCGAACTTGTGACCTCCCGCACGTCAAGCGGATGCGCTACCAGCTGCGCCAATCGTCCGTGCTTTCTTCAAGCAAGGGTTATTCTACTCCATGCGCGCCCAAATGTCAAGAGTTTTTTTCATAATCCGCTGCTTTTTTATTCCGGCGTCGGATTTGCGTTGATTTGCCGCGCTTTTTGCGCGGCAAACAAATGAGCCTGCCTTGCGGCAGACTCATTTGCTTGAAAGTTAAATGTCGTTTTCCTTTGGGAAAATGGCCGCCGATCAGTCGACGCAGTACACCGTGACGGATTGCTCCACGCCGAACGCGGAAACCGTCACCTTCACGCCGCCGGCGATCGTGCCGATGATGGCGACGTCGCAGCTTTGCGTGTCCTCGCTGGGCGTGAGCGTGACAATCGTGTCGTCGCTGACCGTCCATGTGAACTTGACGCCCTCCACGGTCATCGGGTACGGCGTGGCCGTCAGCTTGACGACCTCGTTGTTGCTCAGGTGCATGGTGAAGTTGTCAATCGTGTTTTCGTAATTCTTGATTTCAATCTTCTCAAGCGTCGGGGTCGGAGTCGGCGCGGCAGTGGGTGCGGCCTCAATTTGAGGCACGTCGTTTGTCACGGCTATCGGCGCGGTGACACTGGAGACGACCTTGTCCGCGCTGTCAAGGCTGGTCGACACCATCACGATGACGGCAAGGATGACCGCGACTACCAATATCAAACCGAAAATCATTTGCCATTTAGTGTTTGTTTCCGCCCGCTCATAGGAGGCAGTGCCCTTGACTGTCCCCGGAGTGGTACCGGGTGCGCGCGTGCTTTGCGTAACCCTGCGCGTGCCGCAGTTGGGGCAGCGGCTGCGCATTGAGGAAAAGGTTTCCCCGCAGCGACGGCATTTAACTTCAGGAATCATGCTCATTTACAAGTTCCTCCTCGTTCTATGTAGATAGTATCGGGGCAAGCGCTTGCATGTCGCTTTGCCGACCGTCTCAATAGAATCTTATAAATAATACATCTTATTGGGCTTTTAGTCAAGCCTTGAGGTGCACTTTTGCCGATTTTAAGCGGATTTTTCGGCTGATTTTCCCCACTCAGCCCCCAATTTCACCTCGTTTTTCTGTTAAATGGCAGATAACAGCGCGTTTTTTGATACCCCGCCGCCACATTGCATTGATAATAGTTTTTTCTTTTACCCCGCGCGCAGATATTGAAAAATGCGCCCGGCAATGATAAAATAACCTGTAAGTGTGAAATAAGGAGCAGGTATTATGGCCAAAAACATAACCCGCATAGTGCTCACGGGCGGCCCCGCCGCGGGGAAAACCACCCTCATAAGCCGCATACTCAAGGAGTTCAAAACCGAGGACGGCTGGCGCGTCATCATCATCCCGGAGACCGCCACCGAGCTCATCTCCGGCTTTGGGATAAAGCCGTTCGGCGAGTGCGTGACGATGGAGGAGTTCCAGTACTTCGTCATCTCCGACCAGCTGCACAAGGAGAAGCTCGCCCTCGGCGCGGCGGAGCTTGTGCCGGAGGACAATGTACTTATTATATATGACCGCGCCGTGCTCGATGACAAGGCGTACATCACCGATGAGCAGTTCCGCCAGACGCTCGCCCACTTCGGGCGCACGGAGGATGACGTTTTGCGCGGGTATGACGGCGTGCTGCATCTCGTCAGCTGTGCCAAGGGCGCGGAGTTTGCGTATAACTTCGGCAATGCCGCGCGCTATGAAAGCGTCGAGGTCGCCCGCGAGAAGGACGAACTGACCCTGCGCGCGTGGAGTCGCCACCCGAATCTCAAGATCATCGACAATTCCGTCGATTTTGATGACAAGATAAACCGCGCCATGGCCGCCGTGTTCGCGCTCGTCGGCCAGCCCGCGCCGCAGGCGGCCAAGCGCAAGTATCTCATCGCCATGCCCGACACCGCCGCATTGACCGCGACCTTGGGCGCGGCGGCGATGGACATGATGCAGACCTATCTCGCGCCCACAAAGCCGAATGTCGAGCGCCGCGTCCGCCAGCAGAAAAACGGCGGCGAGTATCTGTATTTTTACACCGAGAAGCGCCTCGGCGAGGACGGCCAGCGCTGGGTGACGGAGCGCCCGATCTCCGAGAAGGAATATGTGTCCTATCTCATGGAGGGCGACGTGACCCTGCACAGTGTCCGCAAGACGAAGTATCGCTTCACATATTCGGGCCGCCGCATGGAGGTCGATGTGTATCCGTTCTCGGCGGACAAGGCGATTTTGTTCGTCTACGACTCCGCGTCCGACGGCGCCCAGCTCCCGCCGCAAATCCAAATCCTCCGTGACGTAACCGGCGACCCCACCTACAAAAACCGCCACCTCGCAGGAACACAGACACTGTGATGTAGCGGGGGACAAGCGATAAGCCAAAACTCTCAAAATCATAACACACAGCGGTAGAAACCACGCCAACCACGTGATTTCTACCGCTGTTAATTATTAAGACTATACTATTTGTTGTGACATTTTACGCCCCTCACAGCGGCTGTTTCTTCATCTGCGCCCAGCGGCGGGGGTATTTTGGGGG
>CAZUSM010000216.1:0-2650 GCA_964623675.1 uncultured Oscillospiraceae bacterium | reverse complement strand
TGTGTTAAAATTCTCTTTATGAGTATTGAATTTGAAAAAGATTATATCCAAGCGCGCAAGGCGTATATACGCAATGAGTTTTCGCACCTGAACGACATGCAGCTTCAGGCTGTAATGGCCACCGAAGGGCCGCTCCTCATCCTCGCCGGGGCGGGCAGCGGCAAAACCACGGTGCTGATAAACCGCATTGCAAACCTGCTCAAATACGGCAAGGCCTCCGACTCCGACGAGCTGCCCGCCTTTGCCGATGAGCGCACACTCGCCGCGCTCAAATCCGGCGCGCCGGAGGCGGCGATGTTCGCCGCGCTCGACCCGGTCGACCCGTGGCGCATTTTGGCCATCACGTTCACCAACAAGGCCGCCGGCGAGCTGAAAGCGCGGCTTGAGCGCATGCTCGGTTCAGACCGGGCGGACGACGTGTGGGCGTGCACCTTCCACTCCGCCTGCGTGCGCATTCTCCGCCGCGACGCGGAAAAGCTGGGCTATACTTCAAGCTTCTCCATTTACGACTCTGCCGACAGCCTCAGCGTCATCAAGCAGATCATCAAGGACATGGAGCTTGACGACAAGGTTTTCGCCCCGCGCTCAGTCCTCGGCGCGATCAGCCGCGCCAAGGACGAAAGCATGAGCGCCGCGCAGTATTACGACGAGGCGCAAAAATCCGCCGACAACCGCCGCGTGAAAATCGCGCAGATATACTCGGAGTATGCCCGCAGACTCTTCGCCGCAAACGCCATGGACTTTGACGACCTGCTCTTGCTCACGGTCAGGCTTTTGAGCGAGCATGACGACGTGCGCGATTATTGGCAGCGCCGCTTTCAATACGTCCTTGTCGACGAATATCAGGACACCAACCGCCTGCAATATCTCTTCTCCCGCCTCATCGCCGGGGGGAGCGGGAATATCTGCGTCGTAGGTGATGACGATCAAAGCATATATAAGTTCCGCGGCGCGACGATTGAAAACATACTCTCCTTTGAAAGCGAGTATAAAGGCTGCCGCACGATCCGCCTTGAGCAGAATTATCGCAGCACCGGCCGCATTCTCGATGCGGCCAACGCCGTCATCCGCAACAACCTCGGCCGCAAGGGCAAAGAGCTGTGGACAAACGCCGGCGAGGGCGACGTCGTCAAGCTCTATTTTGCCGACGATGAGCACGACGAGGCCGACCACGTCGCCGCGCAGATTATGACAAGCTACGGCCACGGCGCAAACTGGCGCGACAACGCGGTGCTTTACCGCATGAATGCGCAGTCGTACCAGCTTGAATACGCGTTCAAGCGCCTCGGCATACCCTACCGCGTTTACGGCGGCACGGGCTTTTTCGAGCGCGCGGAGATAAAAGACATGCTCTCTTATCTCAATCTCGTCGCCTCGCCCACGGACGATTTGCGCCTCATGCGCATCATCAACGTCCCCGCGCGCGGCATAGGCGCGGCCTCGGTCGAGCGTGTGCGCCAGCTCGCCGAAACAAATGCCCAAAGCATGCTGCACATCGCCGCCCACGCCGATGAATACCCCGAACTCGGCCGCGCCGCGGATAAGCTCCGGCGCTTTGCCGCGATGATTGAGGGCTTCCGCGCCTTTGCCGCAGAGCACAGCCCCGACGAGCTTTTGGACGAAATCATTGACAAAACCGGGTATATCCGCGCCCTGGAGGAGAAAAACACCCAAGAGGACACCACCCGCATCGAAAACGTCCGCGAGCTCAAATCCGGCATAATCGACTATATGAAAGAAACCGAGGACGCCTCGCTCGAAGGCTACCTCGCCAATGTCGCGCTCTACACCGACCTTGACAATTATGACGAGGATGACGACAAGGTCGTCATGATGACCATGCACTCGGCCAAGGGCTTGGAGTTTGAAAACGTTTATATCGTCGGCATGGAGGAGGGGATTTTCCCCGGCGTGCGCGCCATCGGCGAGCGGGACGAGATGGAGGAGGAGCGGCGGCTGTGCTATGTCGCCATCACGCGCGCCAAGCGCAGTCTTGAGCTTGTCTGCGCCCATCGGCGCATGCTCTTCGGCCGCACCACGGCCAACCGCGTCTCGCGCTTTGTCGACGAAATCCCGGAGGAACTCATCGACAAAAACATCCCCAACGGCTACGCCTTCCGCGACGTCTCGCGCGAAACGCGCGAGATATCCCAAACCCGCCGACGCCGCGCCGGCAGCATCATGTCAACGCCCCCCGCAAAGTCCGCCGCCGAAAGCGCGGAGACTTTCGCCGTGGGTGACAATATCGTCCACAAGGCGTTCGGCGCAGGCGTCATTGTCAAGATGACCCCCATGGGCGGCGACTTCCTTGTCGAAATCAACTTCCAACAGGGCTTGAAGCGCCTCATGCTGCGCGCCGCCGCCCCGCACATGAAAAAGGAATAATTATATGTTCAACAACAAAGGCCTTTGGGGGCGCGTCGCCCTTTTGGGCACGGCCATTATATGGGGCAGCTCGTTTTTCATCTTCAAAAACACCCTCAACAGCATCGGCACGCTGTGGCTTTTGACCACCCGCTTTGCCATCGCCACGGTGTTTCTCGGCCTCATCTGCTGGAAAAAGATCATCAAAATGCCCCGCCGCTGCTTTGTCGGGTCGGTTTATATGGGGCTTTGCATGACGGCGGCGTATCTTTTCCAAACCTACGGC
>CAZUSM010000215.1:0-2662 GCA_964623675.1 uncultured Oscillospiraceae bacterium | reverse complement strand
CGGGCGAGGGGCTCACGCTCACGCGCTATGGTGAGCTTTTGGGCTGCTCGCGGCAGAACGTCAAAAAGCTGGCCGACGCCTTGGCGAAAAAGGGCTTCATCACCCTCTGCCAAAGCCCCCACGACTCTCGCGCCACGTGCATCTGCCCCATGGAAAAGGTCAACGCCTTTTTCAAAAACGACTTTTCGCAGTATCAGGACGAGCTGAAATACCTATTCGAGGTCTACACCGACGACGAAATCAAAACCCTTTTCGGCCTCATGTCAAAGCTGTATGCCGGAATCGAAAACTTGGAAAAGAGGATTTGACAGCATGAAAACACTTGTGGTTTATACATCCCAAACCGGCTTCACCAAGCGCTATGCCGAATGGCTCGCCGACGCGGCGGGCGCTGACTGTCTTGAATTATCCGTCGCGAAAAAGCGCGAACTCAGCGACTACGATGCGATTATATTCGGCGGCTGGGTGTGCGCTGGCAGCATCAGCAAAATCGCTTGGTTCAAAGGGAATATAGAGCGCTGGCCGGACAAAAAGCTCGCCGTCTTTTGCGTCGGCGGCAGCCCGATATACAGCCCCGATATCGCGCCGTTTCTGGAGCGCAGCTTCACACCCGCCGAGCGGTCGCGCCTGAAAGCGTTCTATTGCCCCGGCGGCTTTAATTACGAAAAAATGCCCGCCCCGTCCAAGCTCATGATGAAAATGTTCTCCGCCGCCCTCAAAGCCAAAAAAGACAAAACCGAGGCCGAAGAAGCGATGGCAAAAATGATATCCCACTCCTACGACCTCTCCGACAAAAAGTATATCGAGCCGATATTGGAATACCTCAATGAGTGATAAAACAGGATTGTTGCAAAGATGGGCAACAATCCTGTTTTATAATACGTGAGATTAACGTGTGAGTAAAGCCCGCCAATTTCCGCGCCTTGCGGCGCGGCGCGTTTGCATAAGCAAACGCGGCTATCCCCTCAGCCTCGGCTGCGCCGAGCCAGCTCCCCTTGATGCGCAAGGGGAGCCAAGGCGCGAAACAAAATCCGCACTTCTGACGAACAAATGTTGCTATATCAAGTCGCAAACGCAGCAAAAAGAGAATTATTAACTCAAAATTAGCCACAGGGTCGGCAACCAGCCGCCCGCTTCTGTGCACCCACGACAACAACCGATTTAATTAGAACACCAAGCGAAAACCGCCCACCAAAGGCTTCCCCTCTGGGGAAGCTGTCAGCCGTAAGGCTGACTGATGAGGCCGCGCTGTGATGCGCGGTAGGGCTTTAACGCCGCACTTTGTTCCGTTCCAATCCTAATTAGAACGCGCTGCCCCAACGCTTTGCCCCTTGACTCTCTCTCTGAGAGAGCTGTCAGCTGCAAGGCTGACTGAGAGAGTCACCCCGCGCCGACGGCGCGGTTTGCCTTTAACTGCTGCACCCCACTCACCCCGCAAATGCAACAGGCGCGCCGTGGGGCGCGCCTGTATCTTTATCTATATTATTTTTTGAGCCAAAGCATGTCGCGGGTGATATCCTTGAGGGTGGCCGCGCCGCACATGGTCATGGTCGATTTCAGCTCGCCGACTATCTTGTCCATGTACACCTTGAAGCCTTCCTCGCCGCCGCCGTAGATGGCGGGGATAATCGGGCGGCCGATGAGCACCGCGTCCGCGCCGAGTGCGAGTGCGCGGAACACGTCCACGCCGGAACGAATGCCGCCGTCAACGATGATGGTCAGCTTGCCCTTGACGGCGTCGACGATGGACGGCAGAACCTCCGCCGTGCTCGGCACACCGCCCTGAACGCGCCCGCCGTGGTTGGACACCACTATGGCCTTTGCGCCGGACTCGGCGGCCTTGATTGCGCCTGCCGGAGTCATGATGCCCTTGATGATGAACGGCATCTTCGCATAATCTATAATCTCGCGCATTTCGTCAACGGTCTTGCTGCCCGCGTTGGGGTTCATCTTTTTCAAAAACGGCAGACCCGCGCCGTCCACGTCCATCGCGGCGGCGAAGATGCCGGCGGCGTTGGCCACGTCCAGCTTTTCAAACACGGCCTCTTTGTTCCACGGCTTTATCGTCGGCACGCTCATGCCGCCTATCGCGCCGCTGTCGCGCACGGCGGACTTCATGATGTCGGGGTCGACGCCGTCGCCGGTGAACGCCATCACGCCGTACTCAGCGGCGGCCTTCATCAAAATGGCGTTGTACTCCTGGTCGCGGTACTTCGCGCCGTAGTGCATCTCCAGCGCGCCGAGGGGGGCGGCGAAGATGGGGGCGCTGAACTTGTGGCCGAACAGCTCAAAGCTGATGTCGGGGTCGGCGAAGTTGGGGCAGAGCGTGTCCATGTTCACGCAGATTTCCTGCCACTTGTCATAGTTTCTTGCCGCGACGTTGCCGGGGAACTTGCACCCCGGACCGGGCATGGTGTTGGCGCAGGCGCGCCCGTTGCACACGGGGCAGACCTTGCAGTAAGGCCCAACCTGATCGCGCGCGGCGGTCATAATCTCGTTGTAATTCATGTCGTTTCTCCTTACAGCTTTTATAGTTAGTTTATGCTTGTGGATTTATAGTTTAATTATCCGACAAAACCCGCCCTTTGTCAAGGCAAAAAGCGGCCATTATACGCCCGTTCCGTCGAATGCGGGAATCATCTCCGCCGTCGCGGACTCGCTT
>CAZUSM010000214.1:0-2684 GCA_964623675.1 uncultured Oscillospiraceae bacterium | reverse complement strand
GCGCTCGCGCATGGCGTCTTTGCGGCTCAGGTCGATGCCCTTCGGGCCGACGTTCATGACCTTGACCCAGGTCATGTCGCCGATTTTCAGCACGTCTTCGACCTTTTCGGTGCGCTTGAACTCAAGATCCTTGATCTTGACAAGGCCGTCCTTGCCCGGAGCAAGCTCGACCCACGCGCCGAAGTCGGAGCGGATGTTGGACACTCTGCCGTAGTAGAGCGAGCCGACCTCCGGCTCGAAGACGATGTCTTCGATGGTCTTGCGCGCGGCGCGGCAAGCCTCAATATCGGAGGAGGCGATGAAGATGTTGCCGTCGTCGTTGATGTCGATTTTGCAGCCGGTGTCGGCGGTGATTTTCTGAATGACCTTGCCGCCGGAGCCGATGACCTCGCGAATTTTGTCGGGGTTGATCTTCATCTGAATCATCTTGGGGGCGGACTTGGCAAGCTCGTGGCGCGGCTCGGAAATGGCCTTGAGCATGACGGCGTCGAGAATCTGGAAGCGGGCTTCCTTGGTCATGGCGAACGCCTCTTTGACGATTTCGTGCTTGAGGCCGTCGTTCTTGAGATCCATCTGAATGGCGGTGATGCCCTGCTTGGTGCCGGCGACCTTGAAGTCCATCTCGCCGTGGAAGTCCTCAACGCCCTGAATGTCGATGAAGGTGGTGAAGTCGTCGCCGTCCTGAATCAGGCCGCAGGAGATGCCCGCAACGGGCGCCTTGATGGGCACGCCGGCGTCCATGAGCGCGAGCGTCGTGCCGCAGATAGAGCCCTGAGAGGTCGAGCCGTTGGAGGAAAGCACCTCGCTGACCACGCGGATGGCGTAGGGGAAGTCCTCAACCTCGGGGATGACGCTCTCCAGCGCCTTTTCGACGAGAGCGCCGTGGCCGTACTCGCGGCGGCCGGTGGAGCGGCTGGGGCGCGCGTCACCGGTGGAGTAGGGCGGCATGTTGTAGTGGTGCATGAAGCGCTTTTCTTCTTCTTCCCAAATGGTGTCGAGCTTCTGCGCCTCGCTCATCGGGGCGAGAGTGGCGATGGACAGCACCTGGGTCTGGCCGCGGGTGAACAGGCCGGAGCCGTGCACCTGCGGGATGACGCCCACTTCCGCGCCGAGGGGGCGGATTTCGTTCATCTGGCGGCCGTCGACGCGCTTGCCCGCGAGCAGCCACTTCTTGACGACCTTTTTCTGAATCTTATAGAGAATCTCATCCATGTACTGCATGAGGTCGGGGTGCTCGTCGGAGTACTTTTCCTCCACCATGCTGACCCACTCGTTGACGCGCGCCTCGCGGACGTTTTTGTCATCGGTGTCCATGCAGTATTCCATGCCCTCGAACTCGTTGGCGACGAGCTTTTCAAAAAGCTCCTCATCAAACGCGGCATGCTCATACTCAAACTTCGGCTTGCCGACCTCGGCGACCATCTGGTCAATGAGGTCGAGCACGGGCTGCAGGTGCTCATGCGCCTGGCAAATGCCCTCATACATCACGTCGTCCGGCACTTGGTCGGCCTCGGACTCGATCATGACTATCTTCTTGTGGGTGGCGGCGATGGTGGTGATCATGCGGTTGCCGTTGTGGCGCTCTTCCTGAGTGGGGTTGAAGAGGAACTTCTCCCCGTCCCAGCCGAGCACGATGCCGGCGATGGGGCCGTTGAAGGGGACGTCGGAAATGGACACGGCGGCGGACGCGCCGATCATGGCGGTGATCTCCGGCGAGCAGTCGCGGTCAACGCTCAGCACCTCGCAGGCGATGATGACGTCGTTGCGCAAATCGGACGGGAACAGCGGGCGCATGGGGCGGTCAATGAGGCGGGAGGCCAGCACTGCGGGCAGACTGGGCTTACCCTCGCGGCGCATGAAGCTGCCGGGGATGCGTCCGACGGCGTAAAGCTTTTCGTTGAAGTCGACGGAGAGGGGGAAGTAATCAATGCCGTCCTTGGGGCGGGCGGAGGCAGTGCAGGTGACGAGCACGGTGGTCTCGCCGTAGCGGACGAGAACCGCGGCGTTGCACAGCTCTGCCAGCTTGCCAACTTCCATCGAGAGGGGGCGACCCTCGAACATCATCTCATACTTTTTGTAGTTGGGGAACTGCTTTTGGGTGATTATCATGTGCTTTCTCCTTTTTGTGTTCTCTCCCCGACGCTTAGCACTTGAAAAAACGCATTGGCGCAAGGCGCTTTTTCAAATACTAAGTAGTCGGCGGAGGGCGGGGCGGCGGCCATCGGGGCGGTCAAAAATATATGGAGACAATATTAAATTGTCTCCATACAATAAACCTTCATAGTCCTCGGTAGACCAAGCCGCGCAATTACTTGCGGATGTTGAGCTTGGCGATGATAGCGCGGTAGCGCTCGATGTCCTTCTTTGCAAGGTAGTCCAGCAGACGGCGGCGCTTGCCGACCATCTTGTACATGCCCAGACGGCTGTGGTCGTCATTGGGGTGCTTTTTCAGATGCTCGGTCAGCTCGCGGATGCGCTGGGACAGGATTGCGATCTGGACTTCGGGAGAGCCGGTGTCGCCCTCGTGAGTGGCGTTGTCGGCGATGACCTGGGTTTTGACTTCTTTGGTGATCATGGTGGTTATACCCCTTTCATGTTGATACTATACCCTGCGGCTAAGCGTTGGGCGGAAAGGCAACCGCATCGGCGGCATGACCCCAAGGCTGAGCGCGCGGGCGCATACT
>CAZUSM010000213.1:0-2696 GCA_964623675.1 uncultured Oscillospiraceae bacterium | reverse complement strand
AGCGTTATCGTAAGTCGCATACGCTCCACCCCCTTTCAAAAGGAGATGATGAGCTGGCCGCCTGCCGTTGTGCAGTGCCCTAAGGGCGCTATGTACCGTGTACGAAGCACCGCGAATATGGTAACATACACGCCGGCAAATTGCAAGATATTTCAACAAAAATGGTGCATTTTCGCGGCGGCGCGGGGTGGCTCTCTCAGTCAGCGGCTGCGCCGCTGCCAGCTCTCTCTGAGAGAGAGCCAAGGGGCGAGGCGTTGCGGCGGAGTGTTCTAATTGTGGTTGGAGCAATGAAAAGTGCGACCCAAAGGCAGACCGCGCCGCCTTGCGGCGGCACGGGCGATCCCCTCAGTCTCGGCTTACGCCGAGCCAGCTCCCCTTGGTGCGCAAGGGGAGCCGAGATGAGCGAACAAATCCGAACTTCTAACGAGTGCTGGAGCGGGTTTTAGTCGGGAAAACACTATAATCCAGCACCAATACTAAATAGAAGTACAAGACGTCGACAACCACCAAAGGCTACCCTTGGGTGTCAAGGGTAGCTGTCAGCGGCAACGCCGCTGACTGAGGGGATCGCCGCGCCGCAAGGCGCGGTCTGTCCTTTTGCACCCGGCTATAATCGACACCAATCTCAAGCAGAACACCAAGCAAAACACCCCCGCGCGGCACTTGGCTTCCTTGTGCAAAGGAAGCTGTCAGCCGCAGGCTGACTGAAGGATTGTTGCAGCACCGATGGGCTTTGCCAATGCACAGTAAAACCGCTCTGCGTCCAATCCCTCCGTCACGGCGTTCCGCCGTGACACCTCCCTCTACACGAAGGAGGCAAGGGGCAGGGCAAAACACCACCTTGCCATTGCGGTGGGGATGTTATATAATTTGAGGCATGATAACGCACCGAAAGGAGTCTCCCTATGCCATATTGTCACAAATGCGGGCGCGAGCTGCCCGATGATGCGAACTTTTGCACCGAGTGCGGCGCGCCTGTGCCGGGCACGGCGTCCGCCGCGCGGCTGAACGGTCAGACCGTCCCCGCGCAATCGCCCAAAACAAGCGGCTTTGCAAAGGGACTGATAATCGGCCTTGCCGTGGCCGTGGTGTGCCTTTTCGTGGTGCTGCTGATTTTCGGCATGAACATCAATAAAACCGAAGTCGTGCGCGAATCGCCCGAACCCGCCGTGGAAATCACCGAAGCCGCCTGCCCCAACGAAAACCACGGAACTCCGCTCGATGAGTTTGTGGGGTGACACGCCGCGAGCACACCACAGGAGGTCACATTGGAAAACAACAAAGAATTCTTGGGCACTGAGCCGGTGGGCAAGCTTTTGTTCCGCCTCGCCATACCCACCGTGATTGCGCAGCTGGTCAACATGCTTTATAACATCGTTGACCGCATTTATATCGGCCACATGCTGGGCGACGGCAGCCTCGCGCTGACCGGCGTGGGCGTGTGCCTGCCGGTCATCATGATTGTGTCGGCCTTCGCCGCGCTCGTCAGCGCGGGCAGCGCGCCGAATGCGTCCATCTACATGGGCAAAAAGGACAACGACAGCGCGGAGAAAATCCTCGGCAGCAGCTTCACCCTGCAAGTCGTCATTTCCGTGGTGCTCACCGCGCTGCTTTTGCTTTTCAACCGCCCGCTGCTGCTCACCTTCGGCGCGAGCGAGAACACCATTGACTACGCCGCCGATTACATGAGCATTTACGCGCTGGGGACGCTGTTTGTCCAGCTCACGCTCGGCATGAACGCGTTCATCATCGGCCAGGGCTTCACGAAAATCGGCATGTACACCATCATGCTCGGCGCGCTCATCAACATCGTGCTCGACCCGGTTTTGATTTTCGGGCTTGGCATGGGCGTGAGCGGCGCGGCGCTGGCCACCATCGTGTCGCAGTGCGCCTCGGCCGTGTGGTGCGTCGCTTTTTTGCGCGGCAGGAAAACCGTGCTGAGGCTGAAAAAAGAAAATCTTACAATCAATTGGTCGCTCATCGCGCCCAGCCTCGCCCTCGGCGTGGCCACGTTCATCATGCAGGGCAGCGAAAGCGTCATCTCCGTGTGCTTCAACGCCTCGCTTTTGAAATACGGCGGCGACATCGCCGTCGGCGCAATGACGATTTGCACGAGCGTGATGCAGTTTGCCATGCTGCCCATGCAGGGCATCGCGCAGGGCGCGCAGCCGATTTCCAGCTACAATTTCGGCGCGAAAAACGCCGACCGCGTGCGCAAAACGTTCCGCCTGCTGCTGGTCAGCTGCCTGACGTATTCCGTGGCGCTTTGGCTGTGCATTCAGGCGTTCCCCGGCGTATTTGCCACGATATTCACCACCGATGGTGAACTTATCGCCTTTGCCCGGCGCGCGATGAGGGTTTACTGCGGCGCGCTGTTCATCTTCGGCATTCAGATTTCCTGCCAGATGACCTTCGTCTCCACGGGCAACGCCCCCTGCTCCGTCATTGTGGCCATCGTGCGCAAATTCGTGCTGCTATTGCCGATAATCTACATCATGCCCCACGTTCTGCCCGACCAAACCATGGCCGTCTACTGGGCAGAGCCCGTCGCCGACATAATCGCCGTCAGCTTTACGGCCATCCTGTTCTCCACCCAGTTCAAAAAGGCCATGGCCAAGATAGAGACAAAAACGGAATAATACAGGCTCCATGTCAATAGTTGGGGTAGAGGAAAAATAGAAAGAAATAAGACCCAA
>CAZUSM010000212.1:0-2716 GCA_964623675.1 uncultured Oscillospiraceae bacterium | reverse complement strand
TGACCTGTTTCGTGCCGGAAAGGATGTCACGCTGCTGGCACGGGGCGCATGGGGCAACGAAATTAAGGAGAACGGGCTGAAAATCAAGAGCATCTTTTCGCCGTGGGCGACCGTCAGCCGTGTGCCTGTGGTGACGGAGCTAAAGCCGGAAGAGCCGTATGATGTGATTTTCGTGGTTGTGCGCTACACGCAGATCGAATCGGTACTCGACACGCTGCGGGCAAGCCGAGCGAAGAACATCGTTTTTGTTGGAAACAATGTACGAGCATCAGAAATCGCCGCACACCTGCCGGAGAAAAATGTGCTGTTTGCCTTTTCCCTCTCGGCAGGTCATCGGGAAGCCGACCGGGTGGTGTCCATGGACTTGAAGAAAATCACCATCGGACAGCTCCGGGTTGCGCCCTCCAACGAAGCGATGATTCATGAGATTTTTGCCGGAACCAAGATCAAGGTGGTCTACGAGCCGAACATGGGGGACTATCTCCTCTGCCATGCGGCGTTCGTGCTTCCGGTGGCATTCGCCTGTTATAAGGCTAACGGCGATTTGAGAAAGTTCAAGGGGAATGCCGCTTACTTAAACCGACTGATCGATGCCAATATTGAGGGCTATCGTGCCATTCAAAACGCCGGTCACGAAATTCTCCCGAAAGCGGACAAGGATTTTGAGAGTGCCGCCTATCGAAAAACCTGTATGCGCTTTTTCAAGCTAATGTGCGCTACTTCCCTCGGCAAGATATGTGCCTCCGACCATGCCATGAATGCTGTGGGCGAGATGAATGCATTGAACTGCGATATTAAGCGATTCTTCGAGAAAACCGGTGCGAAGCACCCCACATGGCAAACATTGGAACAGGAATGCGGACGATATTGGGGGAGAAATATATGATGTTGTTTCAAACAATTTTGCAGGGCTTGGGACTCGGCGCGCTGCTGGTGTGGGTCTGCGCCATCGGCATTCGCAAGGGCGCTGTGGGCATGGCACATCTTTACAGCGCAGAGGTTCAAGCGCGCTGTGTCTCCCTTGGGCTGGCCACGCATGAAAGCATCAGGCGAAACGCGCTCGTGATGAAGCTGGTGTCTCTCCCGCTTTATATCGCCTACGTGTGGATTTGTGTGTATGAAATCAACGGCGCGCAGGGCTTCTTGAGTGCTTTTTGTCAGCTTTTTGTGATTTTGTTCGTGATGAATTTGGTTGACCGCTTTTTGATAGACGGCTTGTGGGTCGGCCACACGAAAGCGTGGATAATACCCGGCACAGAGGACTTGATGCCCTATATCACAAAAGCCGACAAGCGCAAAAAATGGCTTGCCGGTACGCTTGGAATGGTGCTGCTCGCCGCCGTCATCGCGGGAATCGGAACGCTGCTGAAATAAGGAGGGACATAAATGAATCTTTCGGTAATTCTCATTGAAATCGTCTTGCTGCTGCTTGGCTTCACGGTGCTGGTGTTCGGCATGCTGTTCATCAGCCCCTTGACGTTTATCAGCGACTATCCGCCGGAAATCCAAGCGGAGTACTACCGCTCTCAGCACAAAGAGGCGGCGAAAGAAAAGCTGACCCGGCTGATGGTGCTGAAAAAGCTGCTTGCCGTGGCTGTGTTTCTGTTCTTGTTCGCGTGGCTGCTGCACCTCGCGGGCGCGAAAACGTTTTGGCAGGGCGTGGGGCTTACTTGGGTTTATATGCTCTCCGTCTTTGCGTGGGACACCTTTTTTCTCGATTGGGTGCTGTTTGCCAACATCAAGCGCGTTCGCCTGCCGGGGACGGAGCACATGGACAGGGAATATCATCAAAAGTGGTTTCACGTCAAGGTGTGTCTGCCCGTCCTGCCCCTCGCGCTTTTGGCGGGCTTTGTCAGCGGCGCGTTGATGCTTTGGCTTTGGTGAGGAGGAATCAGCATGAAATATGCCGGACTGCCCTTTGAATTGTGGCTCGTTTTCGCGAAATCCTTTCGGCGGAATCTGACCGCCAGGTTTGACCTGACTCCGGCTGAGGCCAAGTCGGTCATGGCAAAGGCAAAGGAAAAATACAAAGAAATCATCGGGAATCTCCCAGAGTTTGAAAAAGGCGACCGTTTCAAGATGAACATCGTCGGCGCGGCCATGCTCGCCGCCGTGGTGCTCAATATGCCCACCCGCCCGGACGTCGAGCGCCTAAAGGTTTATTATCGCGAGGCGATGATGACCGCGCCCATGCGCTTTTTCTGCCGCATGAGCGGGAAAAAGAAGTTTACACAGCAGGACATTGACAGCATGAAAAAAACCGCCGCTTTCCGCGCCGCTGACCGCAACGCGTATTCCTGGAACATGGATTTTTACCCCTATCCCGACAACAGCGGCTATGAAGCGCGCTTCACCGCGTGCGGGATATGCACCCTCATGCGCGAGCTTGGCCTGTTTGGCCTTGTTCCCGCCATGTGCGCCCTTGACTACGCCATGAGCGACGCGGGCGGCGCGTCGCACTTCGTGCGCGAGTGCACCCTCGCCAACGGCGACGCATATTGCGACTGCGGATATAAAAAGAGGGGGACAACATGAAAATTTTTGTCGCTTTCGCGTTTTGCTTGCTTTATTGGCTCGTCTGCTTTCTCTGCACGGGCACGGACAAAAAGAACCTCACCGGCCTGCGCTCGTACCCGGACGCGGTTCAGCGCGCCGTGCGCGCAAACCCCGCGCTTTCCAAGCTCGCCCCGGCGGAAAAGCCGCTGGCCTCGGTGCT
>CAZUSM010000211.1:0-2733 GCA_964623675.1 uncultured Oscillospiraceae bacterium | reverse complement strand
TTGTAAACGCTGATGATTTCAACGTCGTAACGCTCGACAAACAGATTTGCCATATTTATTATCGCCTTTTCGACCCCGCCGAACGCGAGGTGCAGCGCAATTATATGAACCGTTTTCATGTTATCCTCCAAGCTCAGGGCGTCACGGCGACGCCTTGGACTGTTGATGGTGGGTTTTGCGAATTTTTGCCGCGGAAAAAGCAAAAAAGCACCCTCTTTTCAGAAGATGCTTTTTGCTTGAAGCGGCTGAAAAAATTACAGGCGCTCTTTGACCTTCGCCTTCTTGCCGACGCGGTCGCGCAGGTAGTAAAGCTTTGCTCTGCGAACCTTACCCTTGCGGACGGTGGCAACGGAGACGATGGAGGGAGAATGCACGGGAAATACCTTCTCACAGCCGACACCGTAGGAAATACGGCGAACGGTGATAGTCTCGTTGATGCCGCCATGCTTCTTGGCGATGATGGTGCCTTCAAAAGCCTGGGTGCGCTCACGGTTGCCTTCCTTGACGCGGACGAGGACACGCACGGTGTCGCCGACGTTCATTTCGGGAAGTTCGGGCTTCATGTACTGCTCGCTGAGAATTTTGACCAGATCCATAATCTAATCCTTCCTTGTATATAGACGTTCATGACCGGAGGGCATTGCGCCTCGGCAGCGGACCGCCTTTCTCACCTGTGGTTGCCCACAAAAGCTTAGATATGATATCACAGTCATGCGCAAAAAGCAAGCATTTTTTGCTTTGGCGCGCTTATTTCTCGCTTTCGGTCAGATTATAGATGGCGTCGAGTATCTTCTGATTATATTCTATTAAATTGTCGGGGTGCTTGGGCTGCTTTGTCGCGGCGATGAGGGCGGCGGCGATGTCCGCCTTGCCCTCAAGCCCCTCGGTGTAGCTTTCGAGGTTTTTGGTGCAATAAAGCGGCAGGCCGACGGCCATGGCCTCCATGATGTTCAGCGGCTGACCCTCATAGCGCGAGGTGGAGATGAACGCGTCCATCCTGTTCATGTAGCAATAAGGGTTGCTTTTATTTCCGAGGAATTGAACCTTGCCGTCGAGCCGCAGCTGCGCGGCGAGGGCTTTAAGCTGCGTTTCGTCAGGGCCTGAACCGATGATGTAAAGGCGCAAATCGTCGCGCACAGCGGCGGCCTTTGAAAACTCCTCAAGCATGATGTCATAGCCCTTTTGATGGCAGAGCTTGCCGAGGGCGACGAAGTTGAGCTTTGACTCATCAAGCGCGAGATCCGGCGGGTCGGCGAGCATTTTTTCGTGAATCTCCGCGACGTTGATGACATTTTGGATGACGCGGTGGGGCTTTGCCTCCCCCACGCCGGACATGGCCGCAAACGGCTCCCACAAGGCGCTCGACACGGGGACGAACTCGTCATAATACTTGAACTTCCCCTTGAAAAAGTGCCACAAGACGCGGTATTTCCACTCGTTTTTGAGCTTGACGCGCACATCGTTGTGAATCCACATGACGCGGTATTTCGCGGGGACTGTCAATGCGCCGACGGCGCAGGAGCACTGATAGGAGTTGAAGTCGATGGCGAGGTCATACACCTTGTCCGGCGGGAAATCGTATTTGAGCATGCGTTTCGCCACGTCAAAGGGGATGAACGAATACAGCCTCGCCGTCGGGCGGAGATAGCGGATATTCAGTTTTTCCGGAAAATCAATTTGCCAAAAGCGCTCATCGTCGGAAAGGTAGAGGTCAACCTCCACGCGGTCATAATCCAACGAGCGCAGGAGGTTGACAAGGGATTTTTGTATCCCCCCCACGCCAAGCTCGCTTTGAAAAATCGCTATTTTTTTCATAGGCAACGCCCTCTGTTATCTGAAAACCGTCATTTGCGTGTCAAAGGTCTCCAGTCTCATATACTTTGCGAAATCCGGGGCAAGGTTCGGCGCTTTCTGCCGGAGCGCGTCTGTCAAAAGCTCCGGGTTGAGCGTCGGCTCTTGCGCGGAAATCACCGCGTGCACCTGCACGCCGCCCTCTGCGGGCGAAAACTCAATGGATTGTATAGCGGGTTTGATGTCGGTTTCGGCCTCGCCGCGCTTTGTGCGCTTGGTGATGACGATAGCCTCGGCGGCATAAAACGCGCTGAGCTTCCCTGCCATTTCGGCGGGGTTTTCATTATCATACTCCATAATGCCGCTTATTTCAAGCCATTTAATCTCGGACACCTTGCGCGCAGGCTCATAAACCTCAATAATCTCAATGCCCTCCGGCAAGGCCGCCGTGAGGCGCGCGGGCATGTCGTCAAGCGTGGCGTCATCCTTGAGCTTGAAATCCAGCACCTCGCAAACGCTGCCCGTCCCGACGGAGAGGGGCAGGGCGAAGGAAAGCTGGGGGCGAGGGTTGAAGCCCTCGGAGTATTTGAGCACGTACCCCGCGCGCGAAAAGGCGCGCTGGACGGTTTTCATGAGGTCGAGGTGAGAAATGTATATCGCGCGGCCTGTTTTTTTGAATCTGAGTCTGAGCTTATCCATCACAGCGCCCTCCCTTCAAAAGCCTTGCCGCGCCGCAGGCCGAGCACTGCTTGCGGCAGTCAGGCGAGAGCGCGGAGGCGTAACACCGCTCTCTCTCGCGCAGAAAATGCTCGCGCCGGACGCCGACGTCAATCATGTCCCAGGGCAAAACCTCGTCGGTGCTTCTCTCGCGCGCGGCGTAAAAGTCCGGGTCAATGCCGCACTCGGCAAAGGCGCGCATCCAGCGGTCAAAGGAGAAATAGT
>CAZUSM010000210.1:0-2745 GCA_964623675.1 uncultured Oscillospiraceae bacterium | reverse complement strand
CCGAGTGCGGCGCGAAGAAGCCCGCCGGTGTGCCGCAGTATAAGTGCGACAAGTGCGGCTGGACGCCCGACGACCCGGCGCATCCCCCGCGCTTCTGCCCGGAATGCGGCGACCCGTTTGACACCGGCGATCTCGTCTGATTGCCCGATTTTAATTCAAAGCGTAATATGCGCCGCGGCGACCCCTGCCGCGGCGCAACTCAAAGGGAAGCAAATGAAACGATTTATCCGCGCATCGACTGTCATCTCAACGCTTGTGCTCGCCGCCCTGCTGCTTGCGGCGTGTTCGCAAAAAAGCGAGCACATCGGGCTTTATGAGTGCGCATACCTAATCTCTGAGGGCGAGAGCTTTTCGGCCGAGGGCGTGTTCGCCGAGGGCGCGTCGCTGGAGCTGGGCAGCGGCGGCAAGGCCGCGCTGCGCCTCAACTCCGCCACCTATTCCGCCCACTGGAGCGAGAGCGGCGGCGAGTTGACTCTCACGCTCGACCTCGCCCCCGGCACATATCGCGGCGCGATTGAAAACGGCGTGTGCGTGCTGCCGCTTTCAAATGACGGCACGGAGTATGTCTTCGTGCGCGCGGGCGCGTCTGCGCCCGATGCGCACGACCCCGCCCTGCCCAACGCGGCGGCAACGCCGCTTCAAAGCGCGTGGAACGGCGGCTGGTACGGCATGTGGAGCATATCCCACGCCGAGGGCGACTGGCGCGCGCTCGACAGGCAGAGCTATGACCTGTTCGCGCGCATAAGCGTGGACGAAAACGGCGAGGGCACGATGACGCTGTGGGACGAACAGCTCAGCGAGGATGAGCCGATGGGCGTGTTGGACATCGCCGTGACGCTCGGCGATGAAAACGCGGCGCGCAGTATCCGCGTCACGGGCGGCAAGCTGTGGCTTTCCGTCATCGAGCCGGGCGGCATTGAGCTTGACTATATCCCCGACGGCGCGGAGATGACTCCGGACGCCGATGCCGCCGAGGACGGCGGCATCGAACCGCCCGCCCCCGACGAGGCCGCCTCCGGCTCGATATACACGCCGCTGGCGCATTACGCCGCCGAGGAGGGCAGCTTCGACTTCGCGCTCATATTGCGCCCGTGGGGCGCGGATTGGGACGCGGTGGAGCTTGCCGCGCCCGACATGCTCCCTTATTATTATAAAGACTGGTATCTCCCCGCGATTGAGGCGGGCGAGGGCTTCCCGCCGCGCCTCGGCGCGATTGAGCCTGCCCCCGCCGCCGACGCGGATAAGCAGGAAAATGAAAAGGAGTGAAAACAAACATGGCCGATCAGGTAACAAACCTAAAATGCCCGGCATGCACAGGCCCGATGCACTTTGACGCCGCAAGCGGCAAAATGCACTGCGATTATTGCGGCAGCAGCTACACCGTGGCCGAGATAGAGCAATTATACTCCGGCAAAAACGATGCCGCCGTCGCCGCCGCAAAGGCGGCGGAGGAGGCAAACGCCGCCGCGCCCGTGGCCGAGGGCGAGGGCGTTGACGGCTGGCAGCTGGACAACGCCGGCAGCCGCTGGGGCAACGACGGCGAGGGGCTGAAGGTGTTCAACTGCCCAAGCTGCGGCGCAGAGCTTATCTGCGACGATTCCACCGCCGCGACGAGCTGCCCCTATTGCGACAACCCCACCGTCATCCCCTCCACCCTGTCCGGCGGCCTGAAGCCCGACTGCATTGTCCCCTTCAAGCTCAACCGCGAGCAGGCCAAGGACGCGTTCCGCTCACATCTCAAGGGCAAAAAGCTGTTGCCCAAGCTCTTTTATGAGGAAAGCCACCTCGACGAGATAAAGGGAATATACGTCCCCTTTTGGCTTTTCGACGCGACCGCCAATGCCGACATCACATACACCGGCACTCAGCGCAGAACATGGTCAGACCCGAACTTCACCTACACCGAGCACCGCGTTTATGACCTTGTGCGCGGGGGCGAGCTGTCGTTTGACAATGTGCCCGTGGACGGGTCGGAAAAGATGGCGAACGAGCTGATGGAATCCATCGAGCCGTTTGACCTGTCCGAGGCGGTGGACTTCAAAACCGCGTACCTCGCCGGGTACTTTGCCGACAAGTACGACGTCGCGGCGTCCGACTGCGTTTCGCGGGCAAACGCGCGCATGCAGCAAAGTGTGAAGGACGTCTTTGTCTCCACCACGGCGGGCTACAGCGATGTTGCGCCCAAGGCGAGCTATATCCACGTGGAAAAGGGCGCGGCGCGCTATGCGCTTTTGCCCGTGTGGATTCTCAACACCACCTGGCGCGGCGAAAAGCACGTTTTCGCCATGAACGGCCAAACCGGCAAGTTCGTGGGCAATCTCCCGTGCGACGACAAGCTCAAGCGCAAGTATCAGCTTCTTTACACCGGCATTTTCGCCGCGGCGCTGTTCGCGGTGGAGCTGGTGATGCACCTGATGTGAGGAGGGCAGAAAGATGAAAAAAAGATTTTTTGCCCTTTTGTTCGCACTCATGCTGGCCTTTTCGCTGTGCGCCGTTCCCGCTTGGGCGTATGACGTGACATACATTCTCGGCTTTGATGTCGGCGACGCCGATATTGAAAACGCGGATATGATCGCGCAGGAGCTTTACGATGAATACGGCGTTGCCGTCTGCTTCAAGGCGCAGGATTATCTCAACGGCATGACCCTCCCGGAAGCGGCTCAAAGCATTTATGAAACCGAAATCGGTCTGCCGAACGGCATTCTCCTCGTTGATATTTGGGAAGCCGGTGATTATTATCTTTAT
>CAZUSM010000209.1:0-2758 GCA_964623675.1 uncultured Oscillospiraceae bacterium | reverse complement strand
GTACACCATATCCAAAAGCCGTCTGAATTCCTTGTCGGAAAGCTCTATGTTCATTGTTGATGCTCAACTCCCGTCTGCTTATTCATTGTACACCTATTATAGCACGAACCCCGGCGTAATTCCACATATCCGGCAAACAAATTTTACTTGTATTGGCGGGGAGAATGCGGTACAATAATACAACATGCTTAAATCAACCCGGCAGGAGACGCTTATGGACACAAGACCCGTCGGCATATTCGATTCCGGCCTCGGCGGCCTCACGGCGCTGAGGGCGCTGCGCTCGCTTATGCCCGATGAAAACATCATATACTTCGGCGACACGGGCCGCAACCCCTACGGCGTGAGGCCGGCAGACGAGCTGCGCATAATGGCGCGGCAGGATATGGAGCTTTTGGCCGCGCGCGGCGCAAAGGCCATCATTGCCGCCTGCGGCACGGTGTCCAGCACAGCGGGGGACATTCTCGCGGAATTCCGCGTGCCGGTGATAAACGTGATTGACGCGTCCGCGCTGAAGCTTTCGCGCACACCGGGCGACGCCCCGCTGGGCGTCATCGCCACGGGGGCGAGCATCAAAAGCGGCGCATTCAAGCGCCGTTTGCAGGCGCTTTGTCCGGGGCGGGAGATAGTGGACATCGCGTGTCAGGACTTTGTGCGGCTCATTGAGGGCGGGCACACCGACCCCGGCGACGCGCTTTTGCGCCGCGCGGTGGAGAGCCTGCTCGCGCCGATGCGCGAGGCGCATATCGGCGCGCTGCTGCTCGGCTGCACCCATTTTGACTTCGTCGCCGAGGCGATAGGCGACTATCTCGGCCACGACGTCGCGCTCGTGAGCGCGGCGGGGTGCGCGGCGGAGGAGATGTGCGCATATCTCACCGCGCGCGGCCTCACCGGCGGCGAGGGCACAACGCAGTATTTCACCAGCGGCAGCACGGCGGACTTCGCCGCCCACGCCGCGCGCTTCCTCGGCCACGGCATCGGGGACAGCGTATATTCCGCAAGCGCGGACGAAACGGAGGCAGCAACATGATGAAAGACGTTGTCATATCCATGCACAGCGTGCAAAACAGCGATTCCGACGACAAAGAGCTTTTGGATTTCAGCACCGACGGGAGTTACTTCCTCGACGGGGACACCGCGTGCTTCAGCTATCTCGAATCCGAGGTGACCGGGCTGGAGGGCACGCGCACAAGCGTTTTCGTGCGCCCGAACGAGGTCATCATCGACCGCGACGGGCTTGTGCGCGGGCGCATGGTGTTCCGCGAGCGCGAGAACAACCGCTTTCTCTACGACACGCCCTACGGCAGCGCCACCCTCGGCATCAAAACCCGCTCGATCCGCCACAGCTTCGACGCCAACGGCGGAGAGCTGGAGCTTGATTACGTGCTGAATATGGAACACGCCGTCGTCTCGCAAAACAAATTCCTCATCAAGGTCGAGGAACAGCGGCCCGTGATGTGATAACTAACGCCGTGGGGCACTCCCCACGGCGTGTGTTATTATCCGGTTCAATCAAGATACTTCTCCTTGAAGCACTGCTCCGGCAGGAAGTCGGAAAGGCCGGTGATGACGCTGATGCTGCCGGCGTCATAGTGCTCGGCGGTCGCGCCGAGCGCGGTGTTCAGCCCCTGCGACTTTTTCAGCGACACGCGCACCGTCGTGCCGATGCCGGTTCTGCTTTCCAGCAGCAGCGTGCCGCCGTGCTTTTCGGCCACGCCGCGCACCACCGTCATGCCCAGCCCCGCGCCCTCGCCCATGCCGCTGAGGGTGAAGGAGTGAGTGTACCTGTCGAAAACGGAGGGCAGCTCCTCGCTCGCGATGCCGCAGCCGTTATCCGTGACGGAGAGGATGACATTCTCCCCCGCGTCCATGATGCGCAGCGCGACGCGCGTGCAGCCCTCGGCATGCACGAGGCTGTTTGAAATGAGATTGAGCAGCATCAGCTCAATGAGCGCGGGGTCGGCCTCGATGATGTGCTCCGCGTCCCCGCCTTCATAGCTCACCTCCGGCTCACAGCACAGCATGCCCGCCCGGCCGACGATGCTTTTGCACATCTCCGTCAGCGACACGCGCACAGGCGCGAAGCGTATCCCGTCGGACAGCATGCTTTTCGCCGCGCTGAGATTTTCAAGCAGGCGCGTCATGCGGAAATAGCTCTGCGACATGGTCGCCACGCCCGCGCGCAGTGCGTCGTCCCCGATGTCCTCGGCGCGCGTGCGGCAAAGCTCGGTCGTCATGCAGACGGTCATGAGGTTGTTGCGCATGGAGTATATCAGCGCCTCGCTGAGCATGACCGGCTCGCTCTTCGGCTCGGCGATGAAAATGGCCTGCATACCCTCGTGCTTCGTCACGCGCACGATGCACCTCTTGCCCTTGATGAGCGTGTCCGCGATGAAGCCCGAACCCTGCGCGCACACGATTTCCGCCGGGAACAGCTCCGCGACGTGCTCGCCCTCGCACTCGCTGCCCAGCAGCTTCTTCGCCGCGGCGTTGGCAAAGCCCACGCGCCCGGCCTGAACCAGCACCAGCGCCTCAGAGGTCAGCGCGAGGATATCCGATGAAACCTGAACCATGTTTTGCTCTCCTAATCATCATTTTTCCGCTATTCTATCAAAAATCGACAAAATACACAATACTCTCCCTCGTTTTTGCTTGAAAAAGGTTGAATTTTCGTCGTTTTTTTGTTCAAAATAAACGAGGTTCAATATTGATTTTTGTTTATATTATATGATAAAATTAGGTCGTTAAATAAGGCACA
>CAZUSM010000208.1:0-2769 GCA_964623675.1 uncultured Oscillospiraceae bacterium | reverse complement strand
TGAATATCCATGCCGGGAGCGAAAGCTTTTTCTTGGTTTTTTCCATAATTTCTCCTTTTCCTTTCCTATAATGAAATTCTATTAAATAACTGTGAATATAATACCACGTGCGTGAATAACATGCAATAATTTTTTTGTCCATTTAATGGCGCGAATTAAATTTTATGAAAGGTGCACAAATTTGAGCGTTTCCATTCGTCAAACTGCAAGCATTGTCATCTTTTCGACGAATCGCATAAAATTCACAAAAAATCGGCGATGTGCAAAAATCAACGGTAATTGAGAATTTGCGTCGAAAAAGGTAAAAAGCCGCTTTTTCGGGGCGGCTTGTGTCGGTTAGAGGGCGCAAAAAGCGGCGTTGTGTATATTTATTGACGTTTGACTAATAGTTATGCATATTTTATGCAAATTTATGTTAATTTTTCTTAACGGATTGTGAAAAAATTGATAGGTGAAAGGCGCTTGCGCGCTCCCCTTTTTGTATGGCAAAGGGCGCGGCAGAACGGGTCTGCCGCGCCTTGTTTAGGGCTGTGTATAATTGCTGTGGGCTATATTAAATAGTGACAATATTAAATGATGAAGCCGCCGTCGACGCCGAGGACTTGGCCGGTGACGTATTCGGCGCGGGCGAGATAGAGGACGGAGTCGGCAATCTCGTCGGGGCGGCCGAGGCGGCCAAGCGGGATGACGTCGTCTGCGAGAGAGGCGAGGGTGTCCTCGCCCAGCACCTTGACCATGTCGGTGTCGATGACGCCGGGGGCAACGGCGTTGACGCGGATGCCGGTGGGCGCAAGCTCGGCGGCGATAGAGCGCGTCAGGCCGATGATGGCGTGCTTGGTGGCGGAATAGGCCGACTCGCAGGACGCGCCGTGGCTGCCCCAAATGGAGCTGACGTTGACGATACAGCCGGAATGCTCATGCAGCATGTGGGGCAGGACGGCTTGAGTGGCGTTGAAGCAGCCGCCGAGATTGACGGCGAAAATGCGCTGCCAATACTCGCTTGTGATGTCTTGAAACTGCTGCTGTCGGGCGACTCCGGCGTTGTTGACAAGGAGCGTGACGTGACCCAGGCGCGCCTCGATTTCGCGCACCATGGCGTCAACCTCGTCGCGTGCGGAGACATCCGCGCGGCAAGTCATGACCTCACAGCCCTCGGCGCGGAGAGCGGATTCCAGCTCGCGCGCCTTGTCCTCGCGCTCGACATAATTGATGCAAACTGCGTAACCGTTCCGGGCGAGGAGCGCCGCCGTGGCCGCGCCGATGCCGCGCGACGAGCCTGTGACAAGTGCAACATTTTTCATCATTTGCCCTCCTGAGCTTCGTTTTCGGCGAGGTGGCGCTCAATCACGGCTTTGCAGTGCTCGGCCAGCTCGTGAGTCTGCGCGGATTTCACCTCATCCGCCGGGATGACCTCCAAAATGTCAATATACACGTCACTGCCGCGCAGAATGCGGCGGACTATGGCCTCGCTGCCGCGAATGGACGTGACGACCACGGGGACATTCGCCTTTTGGGCGATTTTGAAGCTGCCGGCGTGGAAGTCAAGGAGCTTGGAGGAATGGCTGCGCGTCCCCTCCGGGTAAATGCCGATGGAGCAGACGTCATTTTTGAGGTAATTTGCGGCGGAGATGATGGTTTTGAGGGCGTTGCGGTCGTTTTCGCGGTCGATGCCGAGGCAGCCCGCGCCGTAGGCGACAGTGCCCACGACAGGGATGGACATGTTCGAGGGCTTGGAGATGAAGCCGAGGTCGCATTGGGCGAGCTTGTTGAACGCGATGAGGGGGTCAAAGGCCGAGCGATGGTTGCTGATGAGCACATAGCGCCCCTGCGGCAGCTTTTCCGCGCCGGTGATGTGCGTGCGCACCTCGAAAAACTCCAGCATCAGCCCGGTCGCGCTGACAATCGCCCAGCGGCATATTTTATTTTGCTTTTCAAGCGGCTTCGACTTGTCCACGCCCTTGGTCAAAAGGCCGATGACCGCGACAAACAGCACCACGAGCGCCGCGAACGCACCCACGAACACCAGCGCGCCCGCCCAAATCGCGCCGTGGGCGGCGCACACATACAGCGCGGCAGCCGCCGCCGAAATCGCGAGAAAAACATAAAAAAGCATGGTTGAATTCACCTTTCGGAGTAATGAATCATGTTGACTTTGCTATATTAGCACGATTTGACCGTTTGCCAAGAGATATTTCGGAAATTTGATTGATTGTTTACATTTCGACGCGCAAATTTGTGATAACGTGAGCAAATTCACACAAAAAGGGCGGGTGGAATTGCCAATGGGGCTTGACTTTTGGGCGGGGAGATAATAGAGTATCGGTAGTGAAAACGAAAGGCGGTGCGGCATGCTTGGGCAGGAATATGAGTTGGTGGAGCGCGGCGACGCGCCGGACGATGCGGCGCTGAGCCTGTGCGTGACGGATGACTGCATGTCGCCGCACATTCCGGCGGGGGCGCGGGTATACGTCGCCGTCGGCGCGCCGCCGGAGGAGTTCGGCGCGGGCGTGTTCATGTACAAGGGGCGCGTTCTCTGCCGCCAGTGGTGCGAGGATTATTTGGGCGCGGTGCATCTGCTTGTTGCAAATCCCGCGCGGCAAGTGGAGAATATAACAGTGCCGGTCGGGGAGAAAGATAACCTAGTTTGCCTTGGGCGGGTGATATTGGATGAGGCATTGCCGAGACCGAGGTAGGTGTGGAGCTAAAGGAAGACCGCGCCTTGCGGCGCGGCCTCATCAGTCAGCGGCTTCGCCGCTGACAGCTTCCCCA
>CAZUSM010000207.1:0-2784 GCA_964623675.1 uncultured Oscillospiraceae bacterium | reverse complement strand
GGTTCTCGCAAACGGCGAAGTGAACGTTGCCCCCAATATCTATTGCGGCATACTCGCCACGGCGTTTTTGCCGCTGTATTTTGCCAACGGCAAAATCTCCCGCCGCGAGCGCTTGGCCTCGGCGGGGCTGCTGGCCGTGCTGCTTGTTACGATGGCCGTGCGCGGCGCGTATATCATTTGGCATGCCTTCGCCATGCCGGCGGGCTTTCCGCAAAGATGCTCGTTCGTCGTGGGCTTTGCGCTCTCCGCGCTGGCCTATCGCGCCTTTTGCGCGCTTGACGGCGTCACTCGCAAGCGCCTTGCCGCCATAGTCGCCGCGCTTCTCGCCGTGGCGGCGCTCGGCGCGGTGTTCACCTCGCTTTTGGATGACGCGCGCATGCTTTTGGACATTGCCCTCATTCTGCTAGCCTTTGCGGCGCTGTTTTTCATGGGGCGCGCCTTGCCGCGCCGCGTCGCGGTGCTCATTTTCGCCGCCATTCAGCTCGCCACGCTTTTTGAAAACGCCGTCTTTCTCCGTCAGCACCCGCACAGCGCGTCAATTTCCCTTGATTATGACACTTATCTCGCCCAAACCGCGCCCGCCGAGGCGGCGGTCAGCGCCATCAAGGCGCGCGATGATGGGTTTTACCGCGTCGCCGAGGCGAAAAGCGGCGACGAGTACGCCCACGCGCTCAACGCCCCCATGAAATATGCCTACAACGGCGTCTCCCACTTCGATTCCACCGAGAAAAGCACCGTCAAGCGCTTCATGGCCGCCCTGGGCTACGCTTCTTATAATAATTATTGGGCGAGCTATTCCACCGGCGCAACCGCCTCCGCCGACAGCCTTTTGGGCATAAAATACGTCTATTCCGAGGCAAATTCGCACGGCGGGTATAACGCCGTCCCCACGGACAGCGGCATGAACGTCTTTGAAAACGCCGACGCCTTGCCCCTCGCCTTCGTCGCCGACAGCGCGGTCTTGGCCGCCTCGCTTGAATCCGAAAATCCCTTTGAAAACCAAAACGCGGCCTATTCCGCCGTTCTCGGCCACGACGCGGACATTCTCCGCCCGGTGTCAAGCGCCGAGGAACAGCTTCAAAACCTCACCGCCACGCGCTATGACGGCTTCACCCTCTATGAGCGCGCGGACTATGACGCCCCATGCGCCATTCGCTATGCCGTCACCCCCGCGTCTGACGGCGCGCTGTATGCCCACGCCACCTTCCCCGACGGCAACGCCACCGTCGAGCTTGAAACCGCCGACGTCTATGTCAACGGCGTGAGCGTCGGCGCTCTCGGCGGGATATACGACCGCGGCGTCAAGCTGCTCGGCAGCTTTGCCGCAGGGGAGAGCGTCGAGGTCACGCTCGTCCCGCGCTCCAACGTCTTTGTGCGTGACAGTCTCGTATTTTGCTCCGAAAGCCCGTCCGCCCTCTCCGCCGCCGTGGCGGATATCCGCCAAAATGCCGCGAATGCCGGGCTTGAAAAGCTCGCGTCCTCGCGTCTGCGCTGGTCGGGCGAGGTTCGCGCTGACGGCGCTGTGCTCATGCTCACCCTGCCTTATGAGCGCGGCTGGCGCGCGACTGTCGACGGCGCACCCGCCGAGCTTCGCCCCGCCCTCGGCGTCCTTGCGGCGCTTGAGCTTTCGGCGGGGGCGCACGTGGTCGAGCTTGAATACACCCCGCCCGGCGCGTATATCGGCCTCGGTATAACCGCCGCGTCGCTGCTCGTGCTCGCGCTGTATCTCGCGCGCCGCAGGGCTTGCAAAAAGCCGCCGCAGATGATATCATACCCCTCGAAAAACAACAAGGAGGACAAATAATGAACCTGATTGTCAAGCATTTTTCCGAGCTCACCACGCAAGAGCTTTTTGAAATATTCAAGCTGCGCGTGTCGGTGTTCGTCGTCGAGCAGCAGTGCTATTATCAAGAGGTTGACGAGCACGACGCCTCGGCCTATCACGTGTGGCTCAGCGATGACGACGGCATTGCGGCGTACCTGCGCGTTCTCCCCGCCGGGGAGACCTTTGACGAGGTGTCCATCGGCCGCGTCATCGCCGTCAAGCGCCGTATTGGCCTCGGCACGAAAATCGTCGCTGCCGGCATCGACGTTGCGCGCGAAAAGCTCGGCGCAACAAAAATCAAAATCGAGGCGCAGACCTACGCCCGCAAGCTGTACGAAAACCTCGGCTTCGTCCAATCCGGGGATGAATTCTTGGAGGACGGCATTCCCCATATCCCCATGGTGTGGACAGCAAAATAACAAAAATGAGGCTTATCAATCATTCGTGATAAGCCTCATTTTTTCGTCTCTCGACATGCGTTTTATGTGCCACTCGCGGCTCATGGCCTCCTCGCGCGTGGGGTAGGTCTCCGTGTGCACCAGTTCCACGGGCAGATGTGACCGCGTGTATTTGCACCCGCGCCCGGCGGCGTGCTCGGCCACTCGGTGCTCCAAGTCATTCGTCCACCCGGTGTAAAGGGACCCGTCGCCACAGCGGAGAATGTAAACATAGTTCACCGGCGCACCTCGCGCACGTTGCGCTCGAACTTTTGCCGCGTGCCCATCACCTCGTGCCCGCACCCGCGACAGCGCAGCTTGAAGTCCGCGCCCGTGCGCAAAACCTCCCACTCGCGGCTTCCGCAGGGGTGGGCTTTTTTCATCAAAAGCACGTCTCCCACTCGGATGTCCATTATTTTTTGATCTCCTCCCAGTAGCGCCGCGCGGCCTGTTCGGTCTTGTTGTCGCCGTATTCGTAATAGCGCGCGTTTTTCAAATCGTCCGGCAGATACTGCTGCTTGA
>CAZUSM010000206.1:0-2788 GCA_964623675.1 uncultured Oscillospiraceae bacterium | reverse complement strand
GGAGCACACCGTGCCGTAATCCGTCCAGTCGTGCTTTTTCTGCGCGTCTCTGTACAGATGCAGCTTCTTTTGCAGCATGAACAGCATCGCCGCGCCGTGCTCGGCGACGGCCTGACTGTAAGCGCCGGTGGAGTTGGTCAGCAGCGTGCCCTCGGCGAGTATGCCGGGCTTGACGTATCTGTCTGCCCCCGCGATGTTCAGCTGCAACAGCTCCAGCCTTTTCGACGCTTTTATTTTGTCCGGGTCGGGCATGCCGATTATGATCTCGGCGCTCTGAATCTGCTCCTCGGTCGCGGCATCCTCGTCCACATAGACGAACTTGCAGCCCTCGCCCGCTTTTTCAAGCTTTTCCTTGTGGCGCGCCTCGGCGGGGATGAGGCACAATACTGTCTTCATCTCATATCCTCCGTTTCAGTTTTTATAGTCCCAAAAGCCGCGCGGCTTTCAAAATCGCGGCCTGAGTTTTTATATCCACTATCTCACCGTCCATCACTTGCCGCACAAGCTCGGCAAGCGGCACGGTCTCGATGTTCAAAAATTCGTCCTTATCCAGCTCCTGCTCCCCTTGGTGCAGCCCCTCGGCGAGATACATCGTTATCCTCTCCGTGCTGTACGCCACCGCCGGGAAAAAGTCGCCCAAATCCGTCCATTTGTCGGCGGTCAGCCCCGTTTCCTCGCGCAGCTCGCGCTTGGCGGCGGACAGTCTGTCCTCCTCGGCCGAATCCAGCTTCCCCGCCGGAATCTCGGTTATCACCATGTCCAGCGGATATCGGAACTGCCGCTCCACATACACTTCGCCCGCCTCGTTCACGGGCACTATGCACACCGCGCCCAGGTGCTTGATGTAGTCCCGCCCGGATTCGTCGCCGTTGGGCAGACGCACGCGGTCGTGATAAACATGCAGCAGCGGCCCGTGGTAAGTCTCCTCCCCGGATATCCGCGTTTCTTTCAGCTGAGCGTATTCCTGTTCGTTTTTCATGGTTTTGTCCTCTTTTTGAAAAATCGGAAGTGAATGAATTCACTTCCGATTTTAACACATTATCTTCGCTTATACAAGCTCGATGACAGCGGTCTCCGCTGCATCGCCGCGGCGAACGCCGACGCGGGTGATGCGGGTGTAGCCGCCGTTGCGCTCCGCATACTTCGGGGCGATCTCATCGAAAACCTTCTTGGCCACGTCCTCGCGGGTGATGAAGGCGAGAGCCTGGCGATAGCTTGCCAGATCCTTTGCCTTGCCAAGGGTTATCATCTTCTCGGCCATGGGCGCGATCTCCTTGGCGCGGGACACGGTGGTCTCCATGCGGCCGAGGTCAAGAAAATCAGTGACCTGCTGGCGCAGCATTGCCATACGGGCAGCGGTCGGCTTGCCGAGCTTTCTGGTTCCGGGCATAATTGCAATTCCTCCTTCTTGAGAGATTACTGTTTAGAATCTTCCTCATCCGCAAGGGTCAGCCCCATCATGGTCAGCTTGTGCTCGACCTCTTCGAGGGACTTGCGTCCGAGGTTGCGGACCTTTATCATCTCGTCTTGAGTCTTGCTGACAAGGTCCTCGACAGTATTGATGTTTGCACGCTTGAGGCAATTGAAGCTTCTCACGCTCAAATCGAGCTCTTCAATTGTCATCTTGAGCATCGTGTCAGGCTCTTTTTCGACCTTCTCCACAACGGTGGGGTTGTTGGAGATGGTGTCGGACAGGTCGGTGAAGAGCGTGAAGTGATCGCAGAGTATCTTCGCGCCCAGCGAAACCGCATCGCGGGCCGTCATGGTCTTGTCCGTCCACACCTCGATCGTGAGCTTGTCAAAGTCGGTTTGATTGCCCACGCGGGTGTTCTCCACGGTGTAGTTGACCTTGAGAACGGGGGTGTAGATAGAGTCGACGGGGATGGTGCCGATGGGCATCTGGGGGTTTTTGTTCTTCTCTGCCGACACATAGCCCCTGCCGTGGTCGAGGACGAGCTCCATGTTCAGCGCGCCGTCCGGGCCGAGGGTGGCGATGGGCTGTTCGGGGTTGAGGATTTCCACCTCGGCGTCCGCCTTGATGTCGCCGGCGGTGACAACGCCCTCGCCGGAGGCTTCGATGTAGACGGTCTTTGCCCCGGTGCTGTGGAGGCGGGCGATGATGCTCTTGACGTTGAGCACGATCTCCGTCACGTCTTCCTTCACGCCGGGAATGGTGGAAAACTCATGCTGCACGCCCGCAATGCGGATGCTGGTGCAAGCGGTGCCGGGGAGAGAGGACAGGAGTACCCTGCGAAGAGAGTTACCAAGTGTTGTGCCGTAGCCACGCTCCAGCGGCTCGATTATATACTTGCCGTAGGAACTCTCGGTCGGAGTCTCGATGCATTCGATGCGCGGCTTCTTGATTTCGATCATATTGTTATATAACCCTCCTTTAAAGTCTGGCGTCCGGTGACGCCGCAATGAATCAGCTTACCAATTTGAGGGTGTCTTTATTACTTGGAGTACAACTCGACGATGAGATGCTCTTCGATGGGCATATCGATGTCATCACGTGCAGGAACTGCAACGATCTTTGCCGTGAGATTGTTCTTGTCGTAGTCGATCCACTTGGGAGCGGCGCGGAAAGCGTTGTCCTCGATGTTATCCTTAACCTTCTGCATGCTCTTGCCCTTTTCAGTCAGAGAGATGACCATGCCGGGCTTGACCTGGAAGCTGGGGATGTTGACCTTGCGGCCGTTGACGGTGACGTGGCCGTGGTTGACCAGCTGACGGGCCTCGCGGCGGGTCATGCCGAAGCCGAGACGGAACACGACGTTGTCAAGGCGCT
>CAZUSM010000205.1:0-2791 GCA_964623675.1 uncultured Oscillospiraceae bacterium | reverse complement strand
CATAAGAATTTTTTGGTGGTTTAACCGTATTTAGATATTGTATCTAAATAAAGACGGGCACGTTCATGCCCAGTCGGACTTGAAAAAGTAATATTTCCACGGCGCGTCCCCAACGCACCGCTAATATTAACTAAGCTATTTTATATCTTAAACGGTGTTATGTCAAGCAAAATACTTCGGATTTTTGAAAATTTGAGCAAGCGGGGCAAATTATAAGCCAAGGGAGTCGCCCCTCGACTCCCTTGATGCACTATGTATATACTATTATATATAGTAGTCGCAGTCACGCCGCCGCGCGCCGTGCTCGCCTGCGGGCGAGCACCCACGCGTTCAGCCTCTTGCCGAGCAGCGCCGCCGCCCAGCTGAATATGGGCACGGTGATGACATAGACAAGCTGCTTTGTCGAAAATTCAAGCGGCAACCGCTCCAGTATCGGCGACCAGGCGAAAATCACCACCGAGTGCGTCAAAAACAGCTCCGTGCTTATCCCGGAGATGTACTTTGTCACGCCGCAGGTCAACGCGCGCGAGATGTACCCGCGGTTGACCGCGAACACGTACACCACCGCCGCACACGCCACGAGGTAGGCCGACGTGTCGTTGAACGGTAGCCACCCGTGCTCGAACCCAAGCTCGGCCAGCACCGCCAAGCCTATCGCGCCGAGCTCCGCCGCCGTCCACGCCGCGCGCGAGCCCTTGCGCTCGCCGCGCGTCAAAAACACATACCCCAAGCACCCGCCCACGGCGAAATCGCCCAGCCGGAACACCGGGAACACGTAGGTCAGCCACCCGTAAAAATCGCGCCGCAGGTTCGGGTCGTCGCCGCCGAAGCGCGAATACAGCCACTTGCCCGCAAACTCCACTGCCAGCTGCCCCAGCCAAATCAGCGCCGCCGCAGCCAGCGCCCCGCGCGCGGACTTCAAGCGCTCAATCCGCCGCAGCAGCCACGGAAACACGAAGTAGCAAAACGCAATCGACGACAGATACCATGCCGGGCCGTTGAGCGAAAAATAAATCTCGTTTATCGGCACCCACGCCTGCAAAACCAGCGCGTCCGCCGCGAACTTGAACAGCACCGTCCTCGTCGATATCAGCCCGTACACCGCGCCGTAAACCTGCCCCGCCGCCGGAATCAGCAGCGACGCGAGGTACAGCGGGTAAAGCTTTGAAATGCGCGCGTAGGCATAGTTGACGCTGCCGCGCAGCGTGACGGCCTCGCCGCCCTCGCCGAAGTGGTTGTAAACGGACAAAAACCCGCCCATCATGAAAAACATCGCCACGCCCAAGTGCCCGAAGTGCACCAAGTACATGTGATACCCCAGCACGCTCAGGCAAGCGAACGTCCTCACCGCGTCAAGCGACGCAATTTTTTCCCGTCTCATATCAAGCACCAACGTTTCATCAGTATTGCCGGCTCAAGCCGCCTTGCGCGCCCGTCTCCGGCGCGCAAACGCGCAGTTTATCCTCTGCCCCACAAGGGCGACACACGCCACCACGAGCGGAATCGTCACCACATAAATCACCTGCTGCACGCGAAATGCTGCGGGAATGGCGTTTATAATCGGCGTCATCGCGAATATCACCGCCGCGTGGCACAGATAAATCTCCGCGCTGATGTCGGAAATCCACTTCGTCACCCGGTTTGTCAGCAGCTTGGACACATACCCCTCATTCACCGCGAACGCATACACCAGCAGCGCCGCCACCGGCAAAAACACCACCGTGCTGTTCCCCAGCGGCAGTCTGAACGCGCTGTATTCAAGCTGAAGCCAAATCGTCAGCCCCAGCAGCGCGGCCTCCGCCGCCGTCCACACCGCGCGCGGAATGCGCGTCTCGCCCCGGTTGATGAACAGATACGCCACGCACCCGCCGATTGTGAAATCGCACACGCGCACCAGCGGCAGCACGTACTCCGCCCAGTATGAAAACCCGGCAATCGGGTCGTTGCCGACGCCGACAACGGCCGTGTAAATCGCGACGACGCCGTCGCGAATCACCAGCTGCAACGCGCACATCGCCGCGATGACCCCGACCGCCGCCGCGCCGGAGCGCAGCTTTTTGATGAATTTCAGCACAACGGGGAACATGAAATACACGAAAATCAGCGACGAGAGGTACCACGCCGCGCCGTTGAGCCCAAAGTAAACGTCGTTTATCGGAATCCACGACTGCACCAGCAGCAAACTCGCCCCCAGCTTCAGCGCCACGGCCTTTGCCTCCACCATGCCGTTCACCGCGCCGTAAATCTGCCCCGCGAGGGGCACCAGCAGCGTCAGAAAATACAGCGGGTAGAGCTTGAGCGCCTTGTCGCGCGCATAGTCGAAGCACCCGCGCAGACTGAGCCGCCCGGTGTCGAAGCTGTCAATGTGGTTGTAAACCGACAAAAACCCGCTCAGCACGAAAAATATCGTCACGAACATGTGCCCTATGCCGGTCAGGTGCATGTGATAGCCCAGTATGGTCAAGCACGCCAGCGCCCTGAGCGAGTTGAAAGAATCTATCCTGCTTCGCCTCATAATTGCCCCATCCGTTCCTCTTTTTTCACATTTTATACTATACCACACCCACCCACCATGCACAAGAGCGCGTTTGACAGCTTTCAAACTTGTCGCAAAAACGCCTATAAATATTGTATGATTTTATCATAATATCATGAATTCGTAAAGATTGCACAACAGCGCTTGAATTTGCCGCCCGTTTACAATATAATCTTGTTACAGTATCACGACACCCCACTGTGGAGGATGCACCGAATGAACGAAATTTTTGTCACCGGCCACAAAAACCCGGAT
>CAZUSM010000204.1:0-2798 GCA_964623675.1 uncultured Oscillospiraceae bacterium | reverse complement strand
GCGTGATGTCGCCGCCGTAGCACTTGGCAAGCACGTCCTTGCGCATGGCCTTGACCGTCTCGCGCGCAATGATGCGCCCGCCGATGGCCGCCTGTATGGGCACTTCAAAAAGCTGGCGCGGAATATTGTCCTTGAGCTTTTCGCACAGCTTTCTCGCGCGGCCGTAAGCCTTTTCGCGGTGCGCGATGAGGCTGAGCGCATCGACTTGATCGCCGTTTAACAGCATGTCGACCTTGACAAGGTCGCTCGGCTTATACTCGCTCAGTTCATAGTCGAGCGAGGCGTAGCCCTTGGTGCGGGCCTTGAGCGTGTCGAAAAAGTCGTAGATAATCTCGTTGAGCGGCATTTCATAGTGCATTTCGACGAGGCGGGAGTCGAGATACGTCATGTTTTTATACTCGCCGCGCCGCTCTTGGCAAAGGGGCATGATGTTGCCGATATACTCCTCCGGCGTGATTATCGAGACCTTGACATACGGCTCGCGCGCCTCGGCGATGACGGCGGGGTCGGGGTAATTGTGGGGGTTGTCGACCATGACGGTGGTGCCGTCGGTCTTGATGACCTCATAGATGACGGACGGGAGCGTCGTGACCAGCTCCAGGTCAAATTCGCGCTCCAGGCGCTCCTGAATTATCTCCATGTGCAGCATGCCGAGAAAGCCGCAACGGAAGCCGAAGCCCAGCGCAACGGAGCTTTCCGGCTCATAGGAGAGCGAAGCGTCGTTGAGCTTGAGCTTTTCCAGCGCGTCGCGCAGGTCGGGGTATTTTGAGCCGTCCTCGGTGTAAATGCCGCAGTAAACCATTGGGCGCGCGGGGCGATAGCCGGGCAGAGGCTCTGCCGTGGGGGCGGCGGCATCGGTGACGGTGTCGCCGACGCGGGTGTCCTCGACGTTTTTGATGCTGGCGGTGAAGTAGCCGACGTCGCCCGCGGCAAGCTCGTCGCAGGGGTCAAGGCCGATGGGGCGCATGTGCCCGACCTCGACGACCTTGTACTTCGCGCCCGTGCTCATCAGCAGAATCTCGCTGTCGCGGCGGATGACGCCGTCCACCATGCGCACGAAGACAATGACGCCGCGGTAGTTGTCATACTGGCTGTCGAAAATGAGCGCCTTGAGCGGCGCGGCGGCATCCCCCGACGGGGCGGGCACGTTTTTGACAATGTCCTCCAGCACGGCGTCGATGTTCACGCCGTTTTTCGCGCTTATCTCCGGCGCGTCCTGCGCGGGCAGGCCGATAATCTCCTCCACCTCGTCCTTGGCGCGCTGAGGGTCGGCGGCGGGGAGGTCGATTTTGTTTATCACGGGGAGGATTTCGAGGTTATTGTCCAGCGCGAGATAGGTGTTGGACAGCGTCTGCGCCTCGACGCCCTGCGAGGCGTCGACAATCAGCACCGCGCCCTCACACGCGGCGAGGGAACGGCTGACCTCATAGTTGAAGTCGACGTGACCCGGCGTGTCGATGAGGTTGAGGGTGTAGCTCTCCCCGTCCTCGGCCTTGTAGTTGAGGCCGACGGCGCGCGCCTTTATCGTGATGCCGCGCTCGCGCTCCAAGTCCATGTTGTCAAGGATTTGGTCGGACATTATGCGCTGCTCGACGGCGTTGCACTTTTCGATGAGTCGGTCGGAAAGGGTGGACTTGCCGTGGTCGATGTGCGCGATTATTGAAAAGTTTCTGATGTGCTTTTGGTCAATCATTGGGGCGTATCCTCCGTAGGGGATTTGTTTTGTTAGCAATATATTATAAAGTATTTGCCCCCTCCGCGTCAAGATTTTCCGCGGTGGTGAACGATGTGTACACTATAAACGGCAAGCAGCAAAACATGGCGTAGGCATATCTGAATTCAGCATAAACCGGTGTTGCAACAAGCAGAGTGCCTATAATCATCACAGTCGGTACAGAGGTGAAAAACGCGGCATAGTTTTTCCTCACCAGCGCCGAAAACGCCGAAATGAGCACCAGCCAAGTATTAAACCCGACCGAAACGAACAGCAACAGCAGCAGATTAGACGAGGTCATCGTAAAGCAACGAAGATAATCAGACCACACATTTTTCAAACCTTGTAAGGATACCGTCGGCTCAATCCCGGCTTGATTGGCTTTCACGCCCTCATCCCATACCCAATAGGGATAGCCGCCGTTCCAATAGCCTCTCGTCTGATCTATCCACGCGCGTATGTACTCTTGCGGGTGCTCAACGGCAAGTTGGAGATACAGCTTGACAAACTCAGATTTGTGCTCGCTTATGTATTCCTGATTGCCCGACTCGCGGACATAGTTTTTCATCGTGTCAGAGATGTAGGTTAAATAGTTTTCGGGTACGCCCTCCAAATCCACTACATTTCCCAACAACTCTTCCTGCTCCGGGGTGAGCGCCTCGCCGTCGACGATTACGCGGGCAATCTGCTGGAGCGGTATGGAAAGCGATTCTATCGTATCCGGCTGCTGTATGTCCATCTCGGACAAAACGGGGTATTTCAGCACTATCGCCAAGGCGATAACGCCCGCGAACGCAAACACCGTTTTCTTGTGTCGCTTCATAAAAAGCACGGCAAACACCAACGCAGATGCGGCAAACGCCGCCAAGCCGTTACTGCGCAGCAGGGTCATGCCGAGCGCGCCAAGCAGCATGAGGGCATAATCAAGGCGCCTGTGCGCCCCTATATTTTCGACAACGCGCAGCACACTGACGACGAGGATGAGCACCGCCGCGCCGAAAAGCACGTCTTTCCACATCGTGTAGCTGAATTTGATGTGATACGGCAGCAGGAGATAAATCGCCAGCGTGCAAACGGCGGCTTT
>CAZUSM010000203.1:0-2818 GCA_964623675.1 uncultured Oscillospiraceae bacterium | reverse complement strand
TTGAATCATTTATCAAACCGGCGGGCGTAGCCGCAGCGGCGGCAGATGGGTTCTTGGGCGGTGTGGGTTGAGAAGCCGTTGTAGATGGCTTGGGCGCGGGGGGTGGCGAGGATGTCGGCAAGGTCGGATTCAAAGAGATTGCCGAGGGCAAGCTCGCCGTCGTGGTCGAGGCAGCAGGGGACGACCGTGCCGTCGACAAGGACGCCGATTTGGTCGCGCAGGGCGTAACAAAACACGCGCTCTCCCCCGTCGTGCGCCGCCATGTCCGGCCAGTCGAATTTCTCGCCGGATTCGAGATAAACGCGGTCGGCCAAGGCGCGGCTTTGGCGGCTGGGTCGCCACGGGGGCGGGAAATGCTCGGCGAGAGCGGCCTCAATGTCGCCATTGAGCGCGTCAAGGCCATTTTCGTTCCAAAGGCGCAGGACGCAGAGCTTGCCGGAAGCATTCATCGCCTCGGCAAAGGCGGCGCATTGGTTGACATAATCCTTTAATTCTCCCCCGCTGTTGGCCTCAAAGGACTGGAGAGAGACGTTGACCTTGTGGACGCAATTTGAGGCAAGGAGCGTGTCGGCGCGTTCGGGGAGGAGCGTGCCGTTGGTGGTGATGATGACACGAAAGGAGAGGCTTTCCGCGATGGAGAGCAGCTCCGGCAATTCGGGGTGCAAGAGCGGCTCGCCCATGAGATGGAAATAAATATAATCACTGTACGGCCTGACGCGAGAGGCGAGGAGGGCGAACTCCCCCGCCGACATGAAGCGCGGCGGACGCGCCGTGCCGGGGCAGAACGCGCAAGCGAGGTTGCAGACGTTTGTGATTTCAAGATAGACTTTTTTGAAGCGCATTGCGGCCTCCGAAAACAATATTGCAAACGGCTCGGACAAGGCGTCGTCCGAGCCGTATAAGTTTGTCAGAACATTCCCGGAAAGCCGGGGAGGCCGCCGTTGAGCTTGGCCATGGACTGGCTGGTTTTGTCATCGGCGAGCTTGAGAGCGCCGTTGACGGCGGCGAGAATCATGTCCTGAAGCATTTCGACATCATCGGGGTCAATGACTTCGGGGTCAATCTCGATGGACTGGAACTCGCGCGTGCCGACGATGGTGGCCTTGACCGCGCCGCCGCCCGCCGTAAACTCAAACTTGGTCGACTCAAGCTCTTGCTGCATTTTCATGAATTCCTGCTGCATTTTCTGAGCCTGCTTCATCATGTTCATCTGACCGCCGCCGGGATAGCCGCGGAATCCGCCTTTTGCCATTTTTGTGTCCTCCGTAAAAATAAGATTTTTATATGAAACGAACTTCTTTGAACTGCTTCAGCTCCTCGACGCTGCGCGCGGCGCTTGAGGCGTCGTTCAGCTCTTCGAGGGTGGCGCGCATGTCGCAGCCGCAGACGGCTTTCGCCGCGGCGGCGAAGCGCTCAAGCACCTCCGGGCGGTTGAAGCGCCCGTAAACAAAGCCGGGAATGCACGCGATTTTGAGGGTGTTGCCGCTGACCGTGCCGCGGATTTTGGCCGCGTCTTCAAGCGTGAAGCGCAAATCCGGCGGGAGCTTGGGCGCGGCGGCGGCGCATATCGCCGACCATGTCGCGCCGCCGGTGGCGTCCGGCGCGGCGCTGACCGCCGGGGCTGAGGCCGTGGGCGGGGCGGGGGCAACCGGCGCGGGGCGCGGGACTTCCGGCGCGGGAGCATAGCGCGGCGCGTCAAACGACGGGACGCGCGCGGCGCGCACGGGCGGGGCGTCGTCCTCGGTCGGGGGTGGCGGGGTCTCGTCGTCCCACGGCGGGGTGAGCTCGTCCTCGACGCGCGCAGGCGCGGCGGGGAGGGGCGCGGGTGCAATACTCGGCGCGGGCGCGGTCATCGGCGCGGAGTCGGCCGCGACGGCGGGCACGCCGCCTAGTTCAAGGCGCGAAACACGGGCGCGGAGAGAGTTGATATTCTCGCCGAGGGTGTTGTCACAAAGGGAGATGAGGCAAAGCTCCACCACGGTTTTGGGGTTCTTTGCGTCGCGAAGCTGCAAGGAATAGCGCTGGACGGTCTCCATGGCGCAGATAAGCTCTTCACGCGTCATGCGCGCGGCGAGGCTTTCAAGCGCAGAGAGGTCATAGCCGCCGGAGATGAGGCCGGAGGCGTTTTGCGGCGCGACGGAGAAAACCAGCACGTCGCGCATGAGGCCGCCAAGCTCTTTGAGGAACGAGGCAGGGTCTTTCCCGTCCATCCACAATGCGGAAAACTCGGAAAGCGCCGAGGCCGCGTCGTGGTGCAGAATATGCGAAAGCATGTCCATGATGCGGCGATTGCCGGCCAAGCCCATGGCGGAATACACCGCCTCGACGTCGATGCTGTCATAGGCCGAGCACTGGTCAAGCAGGCTGAGCGCGTCGCGCACACCGCCGTCGGCCATGCGGGCGATAAGCTCCGCCGCGTCATGCGTCAGGCCGAAGCTCTCCTTCCCGGCGACGTATTCGAGATACTCGGCAAGCTCAGGCGCGTCAATGCGGCGGAAGCTGTGCCGCTGGCAGCGGGAGAGAATCGTCGCGGGGACTTTTTGAAGCTCAGTCGTGGCGAGGATGAACATCAGGTGTTCGGGCGGCTCTTCGAGGATTTTCAGCAGGGCGTTGAACGCCGAGAGGGACAGCATGTGAACCTCGTCGATGATATACACGCGCTTTTTGACGGAGGAGGGAGAAAACACCGCCTCCTCGCGCAGGGCGCGGACATTGTCAACGCCGTTGTTGGAGGCCGCGTCAAGCTCCACCACGTCCATCACCGAGCCGTCGGCAATGCCGCGGCAGGACGGACACTCGCCGCAGGGGTTGCCGTTGA
>CAZUSM010000202.1:0-2830 GCA_964623675.1 uncultured Oscillospiraceae bacterium | reverse complement strand
GAGGTACTCGACCAGCTCGTCCTTCTTGTGGAAGGCGATTCCGTAAATGCGCTGGACGGTCTGGCGCCTTCTTTCGCCGCGCAGGTATGCGCTGTTGCAGGCGGTCAGCTTGATGGCGTTGCCCTTGATGCGGCCGGTGGAGTCGAGGTGCGGACCTGCGCAAAGGTCGGTGAACTCGCCCTGGCGGTAAAAGCTGATGGCGGCGTCCTCGGGCAGGTCGTTGATAAGCTCGACCTTGTACGGCTCGTCCTTTTCCTGCATGAACTTGATGGCCTCCTCGCGCGGCAGCTCAAAGCGCTCCAGTTTGAGCTTTTCCTTGCAGATTTTGCGCATCTCGCCCTCTATCTTTTCCATTATTTCCGGAGTAAAGGGGAAGGGCGAATCCATGTCATAATAAAAGCCGTTGTCAATCGACGGGCCGATTGCGAGCTTGACTTCGGGGTACAGGCGCTTGACGGCCTGCGCCAGCACGTGGGAGCAGGTGTGCCAATAGGTGCTGCGGTATTCGGGGTTTTCAAAGCTGAATTTGTTGTTCTCGTCCATTTTCGTCCTCCTAATCAAATAAGAAAGCACCCTCAACGCCGTTGGGGCGTCAAGGGTGCGTTTTGCACGGTTCCACCTTGAATTTTCACTCAAAAACGCTTTAACGCGCGTCACACGGGAGAGAATTTCCTCTCTCCGGCTCAGGAGCGGTGACGCATGAAGCCTACGCCGGGGCGGCTTGCAGCCAAGGCAGCCCTCTCTGTGCGGCAAAGCTCCGGTCTTCTCCGTCAAAGCCTTTTACAGACGATATATTATCACCTGTTTTGAGCAATGTCAATTGCTTTTCGCACACTTTCTTTGGACGAGCTTGACAAGCTCGACTATCGGGATGATGCAAGCGCCGATGAGGATGGCCACGGCGTACTCGACGAATTCAACGCTGGTGAACTCGAACGCAGCGGCGAGCACGGGCACTTCGCACACGACGGTGGTGGCCACGAGAGACGCGATTGCCGAGCCGAGGAGCATTTTGTTCATCGTCGGCAGGGCGAAAATGCTGCCGCGCTGAGAGCGCATGTTGAACGAGTGGAAAATCTCGGCCATGGACATGGTGAGAAACGCCATGGTCGTGCCGTGGGCGCTGTCGGTGAGCGTCCAGGTGCCGGTTTCCATGAAGTGGCCGACGAAGTAGCTGGCGAGGACGAGCACGGACACGATGATGCCCTGATACAGCACGTCAAAGCCCATGCCGTCGGCGAAGATGCCGGCCTTGGCGTCACGCGGCTTGCGCTGCATGATGTCCGGCTCTGCCTTTTCCACGCCCAGCGCAAGCGCCGGGAAGCAGTCGGTGACGAGGTTTATCCACAAAAGGTGCACGGGCTGGAGTATCGTGAAGCCCATGAGGGTGGCGGTGAAGATGCTGATGACCTCGCTCATGTTCGAGCCGAGCAGGAACTGGATGCACTTGCGGATATTGTCGTATATCCGGCGGCCCTCCTCCACGGCGGAGACGATGGTGGCGAAATTGTCGTCGGCGAGCACCATGTCGGCGGCGCTCTTGGTCACGTCCGTGCCGGTGATGCCCATGCCCACGCCGATGTCGGCGGACTTGATGCTCGGCGCGTCGTTGACGCCGTCGCCCGTCATCGCGGTGACATATCCGGCCTCGCGCCATGCGTTGACTATGCGGGTTTTGTGTTCGGGCTGAACGCGCGCATAGACGCTGATGTTTTGGAAAACTTCCTTGAATTCCTCGTCGCTCAGCTCGGAAAGCTGTGCGCCGGTGATGGCGCAAGTGCCGTCGGAGAGTATGCCCAGCTCGCGCGCGATGGCGGCGGCGGTGTCGACGTGGTCGCCGGTAATCATTATCGGGCGGATGCCCGCGGCGCGGCATTCCTGAATCGCGGCGGCAACCTCCGGGCGCACCGGGTCAATCATGCCGCAAAGCCCCATGAAGCACAGCCCCTGCTCCAAGAACTCCGGCTCGCTGTTGTGCGGCTTTTCGCTCCACTCGCGCTTGGCGCAGGCCAGCACACGCAGTGCGCGGTCGGCCATTTCCTTGTTCGCGCGCTCCACGCGCTCGCGATATTCCTCGGTCATGGGCTTGATTTCGCCGTTTTCCATGTAGGACGTGCACTTTGCCAGCAGCACGTCGGGCGCGCCCTTGGTGTACTGCACGCAGCCGCCGTCCGTCAGGTGCACGGTGCTCATCAGCTTTCGCGCCGAGTCAAACGGAGCTTCGGCACAGCGGATGAACTTGGCCTTGAGGGTGTTTTTATCGAGGCCGAGCTTATACGCCCAGGCCACCAGCGCGGCCTCGGTCGGCTCGCCGGTGACAGCGCCCTCGTCGCCCAGCTCGGCGTCGGAGCACAGCGCCATCGCCGAGGCGAGCTCGCGCTCATCGTCGCCGAACGAGTCGACGACGGTCATCTTGTTCTGGGTGAGAGTGCCGGTTTTGTCCGAGCAGATTATCTGCGCGCAGCCGAGGGTTTCCACCGCGGTGAGGCGGCGGATAATCGCGTTGCGCTTGGACATGTTGGTCACGCCGATTGACAGCACCACCGTCACAACGGCGGCAAGCCCCTCGGGTATCGCCGCGACCGCGAGGGACACGGCGATCATGAACGAATTGAGCACGACCTCAAAGCCGAGCCCGCCCGCGCGCAGAAGCTGCACCGCGAACACCAGCGCGCACACGCCCAGCACCAGCCACGTCAGAATCTTTGAAAGCTGACCCAGCTTTATCTGCAGCGGGGTCTCGCCGTCCTCGGCCTTGGCCAGCGCGTCGGCGATTGTATCTCGCGGCGATGCCGACGAACGTCCGCAGCCAGATGACGCAGCTCGTGGC
>CAZUSM010000201.1:0-2831 GCA_964623675.1 uncultured Oscillospiraceae bacterium | reverse complement strand
TGCCGGAGCCTTTGAGACCCATAATAAGCTTAACCATTTCGTCCACTCTCCTTATAAATATTTGGTTTGTTGAGTCGGTTAAAACTTCTTGTATACAGAATACCATCTTTCCGCCAAAAGGGCAAGAGGGGAGTTATTAAAGGGACGTAAATTTTATGTTGAATACGAGGAAAGCGCGTTTTATTACAAAAAGCGCAAAATTGCCTAAAAAATTAGGCTGATATTTTCTTGACGTGAAAGTCACGATGTGTTAACATTTAATCAGTGTACTCTGAATAGGTGTGTGGAAAAATCGACGCGGCGGAAACGCCGCAAGCACCTATAAAACATAAAAAAAGAGGTGTACTGCTTGAAAGATCTAAAGCATCTGATCTACTTTGAAAACCTCCTGCAAGAGGCGCAGAACGAGCTTGTGACGCGCGCGGTGGAGGAGGGCAAGCATGCGCTGGGTTATAACTGCTATTACATACCCGAAGCGCTGCTGAACCTGCCGGGCTGCTTCTCGACGCGTCTGCGCGCCCCGCGCTGCACGTCCACGGATGTGGCAAACTACTACATGACCACGCGCACCTGCCCCTACGTCCGCTCCATTCTCGAACGCGCCATCGAGGGCGGGTACAACTACCTTGAGGCTCTGTTCGGCTCGGAAAGCTGCGCGGCGATGGAGCGCATGGAAGAGCACTTCGACCTCATCCACCCGGTGAAAAACGACAAGTTTTTCTCCACCATCATCGACCCGCCCATGAAGGGCGACAAGACCAACCTCGAATACTACAAGACCGAGCTGAAGGTCAAAATCGTGGATAAGCTGGCCGATCGCGGCATCGACGTGTCCGAGGCGGCCATGCGCGCCGCGGTTGAGGACCACAACGAGATAAGCCGCATCATCACCGCCATCGGCGACTACAGAAAGCTGCCCAACCCGCCCGTGACCGGGTATGAGTTCCACGTGATTCAGCTGGTCAGCCAGGTCTGCCCGCACTATCTCATCAAGCCCTATCTCGAAGAAACGCTTGAGGAAATCAAGACCCGCGAGCCGGAGGAGAAGTTCCCGTTCCGCGCGAGAGTGGCCTTGGTGGGGTCTGAAATCGACGACCCGGAGTTCACCAAGCTCATCGAGACTTGCGGCGCGATGGTCGTGGCCGACAGATACTGCTTCGGCTCGTTCCCCAGCCGCGAGGAGATTGAAATCCGCGACGGCGAGAGCGCCTTTGACGCGATTTGCCGCCAATATCTGCACTGGAACCAGTGCGTGCGCTTCATGGACGGCATGAAGATCGACCAGCGCCATGACGAGGTCAAGCGCCTGATCAAGGAGTTCGGCGCAGACGGCGTCATCTATGAAAACATGAAGTTCTGCGAGTTCTGGAGCTATGAAAAGGTGCTCGCGGCACACGTCTTCACCAATGAGCTTAATATCCCCTGCTGCACGATAGAAAAAGAGTATGCGCTCGGCGCCGTCGGCCAGCTGCGCACTCGTTTCCAGGCCTTCATCGAGGCGCTGGAGATAAAGAACATTCAGGGAGGGAAGTAAGATGAAGATTACAGACCGGCTTATCGCTTCCATTGACAAAAAGCTTGAGCGCTTTAACCCCTTGTGGCAGGCCGAGCACGGCGTGGGCGGCCAGAGAGACCGTTACTACGACAAGACCGGCGTGGCCAAGTGGCGCGAATGGCGCGGCGTGAAGGACACGTTTTATGATTACACCCAGTGGCTCAACAACCTCGTCAGCATGGCGCAGATGGTCGCCTCCGCGCCGCTGCCGTGCCTGAAGGGCTTTTGGGAATACCGCTGGATGGGCTCGTACTTGGGCACGTTCATGTTCATCGACCGCCTCTTCGAGGGCTATCGCGGGACTGAGCTGCGCATCGCGCACATGCACATGCACGCCATAGTGCAAAACCTCACCAAGCGCATTGCCTTCATCCTCAAAAACGACAAGCGCCTCGGCGGCGGCAAGGACAGCGACAACATCGTCCCCATGGACGAGGTTATCCCGGAGCTTATCATGATGGGCTTCAAGGATCTCTACCCCATCCCCCTGCAGACCCTGCCCGAATTCATAATATGCGATGTCGACCAGCACATTGAGCCTTATTACATCGACGTGGCCGAGTCCTTCGGCCTGCCGGCGGACGTGTGCTCGCGCTGCGCGGCCGAAACCGGCGTGGCGCTCGACGACGCGTTCCCCATCCTCGGCAAGGCATTCCTCACCACCAACATGCCCTGCAACGCCTCCGAGGCCACCAGCATGTTCCAGCGCCGCCGCGTGGCGCTGCCCGATTATGCGGTGACGCTCGCCATGCAGCACACCGAGCCGGAGGCTCTGCCGTACTCCCGCGCGGTGCTGGAGGAAATGATAAAGTTCACGGAAGAGCAGTACGGCGTCAAGTACGACTGGAACGAGTTTTTCAAATACGCCGAGCTTTTCAACGAGCAGAACACCATCGAGCTTGAAAAATGGGATTACTTCAAAACCCCGTACTCGCCGCTGTCCGGCATTGCCGAATCGCTCTACAAGCTTTACGAGTGGCAGAGCGTCAACGGCCAAGACCCGTACTTCAACCAGGTTGACCGCAAGGTCATCAAGCTCATCCGCAAGGCGTATGAGGACAAGTATCTGCCCTTCGGCGGCAAGACCCGCCACCGCGCCTTCCTGTGGGGGCCGAGCGCGGTGTACTACACCGACTTCCCGACCTGGACGCAGAACTGCTGGGGCATCACCATTGTGCTGAACATGGACTCCACCATGGGCTACAACATGATCGACACCGCCGACCCCGACAAGGCCATGGACGACCTGACCGCCATGACGCAGCGCGCCTGCATG
>CAZUSM010000200.1:0-2841 GCA_964623675.1 uncultured Oscillospiraceae bacterium | reverse complement strand
ACGAACGCCGGGCAGCAGGAGCTGGTGAGGAAGCCGCGCTCGGCAAGCTCGGCGGCCTCGGCATAAGCGACCATGTCGGCGCCGAGGGCGGCCTCGACGACCTTGTGGAAGCCGAGTGCCTTGATGGCGGTGATGACCTGGCCGGGCTTGGCGTAGGTGAACTGGCTGACAATCGCCGGGGCGACAATGGCGTAAACGCGGTCGCTCATCTTGAGCATCTTGATGGCGTCAAGAATGAAGGACTTGTCGGACAGCGCGCCGAACGGGCACATGTAAACGCACGCGCCGCAGGAGACGCACTTTTCATTGTTAATCTTGACAGTGCCGTCCTCGTTCATGGAGATTGCGCCGATTTTGCAGGCGTTCTGGCAGGGGCGCTTGCGGTTGTGAATCGCGCCGTAGGGGCAGACCTTGGCGCACTTGCCGCAGTTGATGCACTTGCTTTTGTCAATGTGCGCGTGGTGGAACTCGTCATGGGTGATTGCGCCGCGCGGGCAGGCGTCCTCACAGCGGTGGGCAATGCAGCCGCGGCAGCCCTCGGTGACGATATAACCGCCGGTGGGGCAGTCATCACAGGCGATGTCGATGGCCTCAATAACGTTGGGGTTGGACTTGTCGCCGCCGGCCGCGAGCTTGACGCGCTCGCCCAATATTGCACGCTCTTTATACACGCAGCAGCGCATCGTGGGCACTTTGCCGGGAATAATCTCCTTGGGAATGTCTATATAACTGGTGTAAAAATCGCCGTCCCATGCGTGCTTGGCCACAGCTTTGAGCACCTTATACTTCAGGTGCTGAACCTTGGTATCAAACTTGTACATGAAAGTATCCCCTTTTTCTTTAAGCGCCGAAATTCTTACACTTCGGGCATGTTAGTATAAAATTATAATAGTATAAACTCGTATTTTTGAGAAATACATTTTTTATATCTTGGCATGTAAAAAAAACATAGTTAATTAAATGTTAAACAATCTTTTTGAAAAATATTCCGTCACAGGTCCGGGAGGCGGACGAGGGTGCGTTGGACGTTGAGGATGGAGTTCATGAGCTCTTGCTCGAAGTGCGAGGGGCGGCGGGTACGGCGGGTGATGAGCACGTCTTCAAAAAGCCCCATCTCCCCTTCCGCCAGCGGCACTTGGACAAGGCCGTTGGCGTCCAGCACGTCGCGGTGCAGGGGCGAGGCGAGCATAAACGCATCCGGGATGCTGCGCAAAAACTCAAACTGGCTGCCGCGCTCATAAAGCGTGATGGTCTTGTTATAAAACTGCGTTTCGTAAAGCTGATCCGTCAACTTGTCCGAGAGGTTTACATAATAATTATCGCCCTGTATGAGCGCGGTGTACTCGGCAAGCTCGGCGAGGCGGACGGTTTCATGGTTTGCAAGGGGGTGAGTGCGGCGCATGACGGCGGCGAAGCGGAAGGTGAGGATTTCCTGATGCTTGAGCTGTTTGTCGGCAAGCTGCTTTTTGTACGCAGCGCCGAACTCGACCGGCATGCGGATGACGCCCATATCGTACCCCAAGGCGGCGACGCAGTTGATGACGTCTTGGTTGTTGGTCTCTTTATACGTGAGCTCCAGCGCGCCCGTGCCACAGCGGGCAACGGCGGCGGAGAGGGCGCGCGTGAGATAATCCGCGCGCGGCACGGCAATGCGGAAAATGAGGCGGTCGCCCGTGCCGTGCTTGAAGGCGTGTTCAAACTCATCCGTGCGCGCCACGACGCTTTCCGCCTCGGTGAGGAACACCTCGCCCTCGTGGGTTATCTCCACGCCGGAGGCCGTGCGCGAGAAAAGCGTGATGTCAAACTCCTCTTCAAGGCCGCGAATGAGGCGGCTGAGGTTCGGCTGGTTCATATACAGGCGCTCGGCGGCCTTGCTGATCGAGCCGCAGCGCCACACCTCGATGGCACATCTGAGTTGTTGGGTATTCATGCGCTCCCCTCCTGTCTGCCGGGGTTATATCATTTTATACATACCATTATAGTATACTTTCCCCCGTTTGTCCAGCGGGGGAAAGTGGGAAGTTCAAATAAACTTGTCGATGGCGGCGTTCAGCTCCTCCAGCTCCTGCGGAGAAGAGGCGGCGTCGGCGATGCAATGCTCGATATGGTCTTTGAGGATGATTTTGGCGGTGTTGTTGAGCGCGGAACGCACGGCGGCAAGCTGGACAAGCACCTCGGAGCAGTCGCGCCCGTCCTCGACCATGCGCTTGACGGATTCGAGATGCCCGATGGCGCGGGCGAGGCGGTTGACGACTGCCTTGGTCTGCGTATGCTCATGCGCGTGGGCATGGTCGTGCGCGTGGCCGTCGGCATGGGAATGGGTGTGCACCGTGCCGTCGGCGTGGGTGTGGGTGTGAAGCTCGGTATCTGATATAGTCATGGCAATTCTCCCAAACATAATGCCTATATTTTAACGTTTGGGGCGCGGGAAGTCAATAAGAGAAAAGCTTTGACAGGGGGCAAATCGCGCTATATACTGATTGCGGAGGGAATTTAAGGTGCAATTAAGCCGAATGGGATATGATGTAATGAAAAAACAGCGAGGTGAAAGGGCATGCGCATTTTGATCGCCGACGACGAGGTCGGCATAACCAAGGCACTGAAAGTGATATTGGAAAAGAACAAATTCACCGTGGACGCCGTGTACAACGGCACTGACGCGCTGGATTACATCATGTCGGGTGGGTACGACGCGATTGTGCTGGACATAATGATGCCGGGACTGGACGGGCTGGAGGTGCTGCGCCGGGCGCGCGCGGGCGGCGTGACGACGCCGGTGATGCTGCTGACCGCCAAGAGCGAGGTGAGCGACCGCGTGGCCGGGCTTGACTGCGGGGCGGA
>CAZUSM010000199.1:0-2851 GCA_964623675.1 uncultured Oscillospiraceae bacterium | reverse complement strand
AAAACCCATATAGCCCCAAAGCGCGGCGCGAACTCAACGCCGCGCTTTTTGATTGAGGCATATTCACGAAAGTTTATTTGAAATATCATTTTGATTTTAGATAATTATTCATCTTGACAAGGCGCGGCGCGCCGTTTATAATCGAAACACAGCTTGATATTGCAAAACCTGTGATGAAGAGTAGTAAGCTTGCGCAAAGCATTGTTCAGAGAGCCGCGGATGGTGTGATCGCGGTATGATGCTGTGAGCCGAATGGACTTCGGAGGGCGGTTTGAAAGGGCGATGGCCTAAGTAGATGCCGACGGATACCCGGACCGTTATCTTTTTGGGGCGCGTATGATGGTACGCGTAAGCGAGAGGGCGTATTTATACGTCAATTTGGGTGGTATCGCAGGAGTGTGCAGCTTCTGTCCCATGTGGGACAGGGGGCTGTTTTTTTATTATCCGCACTCTGTAAAATAGGCCGTCGGCAGCGGCTCCTCCATCTCCGCCCAAACTAAATCCGGCCACCGAGCCGAAAATGGAGGATATTCCGATGAAAAAACAAAACGCAAGAAAACTCATTCTCATCCTCGCCGTTATCGCGCTGTGCGCGCTGTTGACCGCCTGCGGCGGTTCAGCCCCCGCCGATACCGACAGCGGCCTCACAACTTACACCGTCGGTATATGCAACTATGTCGACGATGCCTCGCTCAATCAAATTGTTGATAATATTCAAGCGCAATTTGCTCGGCTTGGCGAGGAAAACGGCGTGAAGTTTGAAATCAAATATGATAATTGCAACGCCGACGCAAGCGTGATGGAGCAGATTATCGCGGACTTCGCCGCCGACCGCGTTGACCTCATGATTGGCGTGGCAACGCCGGTGGCAATGCGCATGCAAAGCGCAACCGAAGACAGCGCCATCCCAGTTGTCTTTTCCGCCGTGTCCGACCCCGTGTCCGTCGGGCTTGTCGAAGCGCTCGACGCGCCGGGCGCAAACATCACCGGCACGTCGGACTATCTCGACACCGCCGCCGTGATGAAGCTCATTTTTGCCCTCGACCCGGACGCTGACAAGATTGGGCTGCTATATGACCAGGGGCAGGATTCCTCCGCCACCGCCATTGCCGAGGCCAAGGCCTCGCTCGACACGCTGGGCGTGGAGTACATCGAGCGCACTGGCACAACAACGGATGAAATAATGCTCGCGGCAAACGCCCTTGTCGCCGACGGCGTTGACGCCGTTTTCACCCCGCAGGATAACACCGTCATGACCGCCGAGCTTGCCATATATGAAATTTTCTCCAACGCCGGTGTGCCGCACTTCACCGGGGCAGATTCCTTTGCCCTCAACGGCGCATTCATCGGCTACGGCGTGGATTACGCAAAGCTCGGCGTCGAGACCGCGAACATGGCCGCCGACATTCTCTTGAACGGCAAAGACACCGCCACCATGCCTGTCATGACCTTTGACAACGGCACGGCCACAGTCAACACCGAAACCGCCGCCGCACTCGGCTATGATTACGCCGAGCTTGAAAAAACTCTTGCCCCGCTCTGCACGGCGGTCGAGCCGATAACCACCGCCGAGAGCTTCTCTGATGCAGACTGAGAGGGTAGAGTCATGGATTTTTCAAGCCTTTTCTCCCTCGGCCAGACCGCGCTTGAGCTTGGGTTAATCTGCTCGTTGACGGCGCTTGCGCTGTTTTTGAGCTATTCAATGCTGAATGTCTGCGACATGTCCACCGACGGTTGCTTCACTCTCGGCGCGGCGGTCGGCGCGGTCGTCGCCGTCGCGGGGTATCCGTGGCTGTCGCTTCCCGCCGCGATGACGGCGGGGGTGTGCTCCGGCTTTGTTGTGGCGCTTTTGCAAACGCGCATGGGCGTCAACAGCCTTTTGGCCGGCATCATCGTCAACACCGCGCTTTATTCCGTCAACATCGCGGTCATGGGCGGCTCGTCCCTCATGAATCTCAACAAAACCGAAACCGTGTTCACCCTTGCCAAGGCCGCCCTCGCCGAAACGGCGCTATCGGGCGCGTATAAGCTCATTGTCGCGGCGCTTGCCGTCGCGCTGGCACTGTCGGCGGTTACGGCGTTTCTCCGCACAAGGCTCGGTCTCGCCATTCGCGCAACCGGGGATAACCCCACCATGGTGCGCTCATCGTCAGTCAACACTGCATTCACCACGACTGTCGGCCTCTGCGCGGCGAACGCGCTCACGGCGCTCTCCGGCTGCCTCATGGCGCAGTCGCAAAAGGCAGTGGACATCAACCTCGGCACGGGTATGGTCACAATTGCACTCGCCTCGCTCCTCATCGGGAGCACGATACTCGGTCGCGGCGGCGTTTTCCGCCGCGCCGTGGGCGTCGTTCTCGGCTCAATCATTTTCCGCATTGTGTACACAATCGCCCTGCGGCTTAATATGCCGGCTTTCATGCTCAAGGCCGTGTCGTCCGTCATCGTCGTCCTCGCAATATCCTTGCCGTATCTCAAAGTTCAAATGCCCGTATTGCGGCGCAGATTCGGCGCGCATAAAATCAAGCGCGCCGGGAAAGGGGAGTGTGAAGCATGCTGACGCTGTCTCATATAAGCAAGACATTTAATCCCGGCACGGTCAACGAAAAGCGCGCACTAAGCGATGTGTCGCTCCACCTCGCGCCGGGGGATTTCGCCACGATTATCGGGGCAAACGGCGCGGGCAAATCCACGCTTTTCAATGCTATCTCCGGCAGCTTTCTGCCTGATTCCGGCGCTGTTATCCTCGACGGCGAGGACATCTCCCTCGCCCCGGAGCACAAGCGCGCCCGCAGTATCGGCCGCCTTTTCCAAGACCCCATGGTCGGCAGCGCGCCGAACATGACCATTG
>CAZUSM010000198.1:0-2872 GCA_964623675.1 uncultured Oscillospiraceae bacterium | reverse complement strand
AAGCTCATCATCACCAAGTGGGGTGTGGGCTATTACTTTGCCGAATGAGGCGGGGTAATATGCGCAGTCTGCGTGTGCAGTTCATGCTGTTCACGGCGGTGCTGCTGGTGATACTGCTCGTCATGCTCAACACCTTTCCCATCACGTCCTCGCGTGACCGGATTTTTGAGGAAAAGCGCCGGTCGCTGGGCAGTCAGGCGGCTGTGATGGCCTCGTCCCTCGCCAATCTCGACTCGCCCGAGCGCGACAGCATCAGCGACGTGCTCTCGCTTTTGGACATCACCGGCCTTGCGCGCACCGTCGTCGTGGACGCCGCGGGCGCGGTGCTTTATGACGACGGCGTCAGCGCCGTCAACGCCGCCGAGCGCGCCGACATCGCCCAGGCGCTCGCGGGGAAAACCGTGTTCCGCTCGCTTTTTGCCGACGACGCGTTTTCAAGCTGCTTTGCCATGCCCATGACCAATCAGGGCGTCACCGTGGGCGCTGTATATATCCGCGAGCACGACGCCGAGCGCGCCGAAATGATCAAGACCATGCAGGGGCGCATCCGCATGACCTCCGTGGTCGTGGCCTGCGCCGCGCTGTTGATCGCCGCGCTGTTTTCCAGTGTGCTTTTGCGGCGCATTCATGAGCTTGTCGAGTCGATGCGCATCGTCGCCTCCGGCGATTACGGCCACCGTCTCGCCACGCGCGGGCGCGACGAGATAACCGAGCTGGGCGAGGAGTTCAACGTGCTGACCGAGCGCTTGGAGACCACCGAGCGCCAGCGCCGCCGCTTCGTTTCCGACGCCTCGCACGAGTTGAAAACCCCGCTCGCCTCCATTCGCCTCTTGTCCGACAGCATTGTGCAAAGCGAAAACATGAACGCGAGCACCGTGCGGGAGTTCGTCACCGACATCGGCCACGAGGCCGAGCGCTTGCAAAGAACCACCGAAAAGCTATTGGAGCTCAGCCGCATGGACGATGACGTGCGCTTTGACCGCGAGCCGGTTGACGTCAAGCAGGTGGCGGTGGACGCGCTGGTTCTCCTGCGCCCGCTCGCGGACGAGCGGCGCGTCAAAATGACGGGCGAGCTGAGCGACGGCTGCGTCGTCATGGCCACGGTGGACGACATGTTCCACATCATTTTCAATTTGGTTGAAAACGCGATTAAATATAATGTTGAGGGCGGCAGCGTCTTTTTGAAGGTCGCCTCCGACGATGAGCGCGTCACCGTCACCGTCGAGGACACCGGCATCGGAATCCCGGAGGAGGACCGCTTCAACATTTTCTCGCGCTTTTACAGGGTCGACAAGGCCCGCTCACGCGAGGCCGGCGGCAGCGGCCTCGGGCTGAGCATAGTGCACGACGCCGTGCAGCTTTACGGCGGCACAATCACCGTCGGCGCGAACAAGCCCCAAGGCTCGCGCTTCACGGTCAGCTTTTCAAAACCCACATCGGAGGAGACAGGAATATGAACAACATCAAAAACATTCAAGCCCAGCTCAACGAGCGCGCCCTCGACGCCGTTTTGATAATCGGCGAGAAAAACCAGCGCTACGCCCTCGGCTTTCCGTTCACCGACGGCGCGGTCATCGTCGCGCGCTCCGGCGCGTGGCTTTTGACGGATTCGCGCTATATCGAGGCCGCCGAAAAGGCCGCCGGTGACTTTGCCGAGGTCGTGATGTTCGACGGCGGCAAGGGCTTGACCGAGCATATCAAAGACATCATCGCGCGCGAGCACATCAAAAAGCTCGGCGCGGAGGAGGAAAGCCTCGCCCACGCAGAGTTTGCCCGCTATGAGTCCGCCCTCGGCCTCACGCTTGAAAACGCACAGGCGATTTTCAAAACCCTCCGCAGCGCCAAAAACGAGGACGAGCTTGCCGCCATGCGTCAGGCGCAGGCGATATCCGAGACCGCCCTCGCCGAGACCCTGCCTCTCATCCGCCCCGGCATGAGCGAGCGCGAAATCGCCGCCGAGCTTGTCTATCGCATGCTGCGCCACGGCGCGGAGGGCAATTCGTTTGACCCCATCGTCATCACCGGCAAGAAAACCAGCATGCCCCACGGCGTGCCGGGGGATGAGCTTGTTGCCGAGGGCGACTTTGTCACCATGGACTTCGGCTGCCTCAAGGACGGCTATTGCTCCGACATGACGCGCACCGTCGCCGTCGGACACGCGACCGAAGAGATGAAGAACATTTATTCCACCGTGCTCAAGGCGCAGCTTGCCGGCATCGCCGTCGCGCGCGCCGGCATTCCGGGCTGTGAAATCGACAAGGCCGCGCGCGACGTCATCGCCGAGGCGGGGTATGGCGAATACTTCGGCCACGGCTTCGGCCACTCCCTCGGCCTTGACATTCACGAGTGGCCGAACGCAAACCCGCGCGGCAAGGACATCATGCCCGTCGGCGCGGTGGTGAGCGCCGAACCGGGCATATATCTCCCCGGCAAGTTCGGTGTGCGCATTGAGGACGTGATGATTTTGCGCGAAAACGGCGCCGAGGTCATCACCAAAGCCCCCAAAAACGAGCTCATCATCCTCAACAACCACTAATATTTCCCGACTTTTCGGGAAATTTCAGAAAAAGCTATTGCAAAAACGCCTCACATACTGTAAAATAACAAGGCTAAGTATGTACTACTTTATATGAATCATCTATATATGGGAGGACCCTATTATGATCACAGCAGGCGATTTCAGAAACGGCGTTACCTTTGAGATGGACGGTCAGGTCATGCAGGTCGTCGAGTTCCAGCATGTCAAGCCCGGCAAGGGCGCGGCCTTTGTCCGCACCAAGATGAAAAACGTCATCACCGGTGCCGTCACCGAGACCTCTTTCAACCCCACCGCAAAGTTTGAGAACGCGACCGTTGACCGTCAGACCATGGA
>CAZUSM010000197.1:0-2872 GCA_964623675.1 uncultured Oscillospiraceae bacterium | reverse complement strand
GCCCCCGGCTCTGCCAGCCGTTTGAGATTTTTGTTCACACCTGCACCTCCCGGTATTCGGAACGGTAATATTTTCGCTCGCCGGGGCGTGAGTTCCCGCCCCGAACCGGCGCATAACCAAGCGCGTTGAAATGGACATTATTCTAGTAATATAACATTATACCAAAAGTGGACTATGTTTACAACAAATAATTTCATTTCCCGGTAGGATAATAATTAAAAACGACGCAATTTTCGGGAGGGTCGAGATGAAGGCAGTGATTATGGCCGGCGGCGAGGGGACGCGGCTGCGCGCCGTGACCGGCGGCGCGCCGAAGCCGCTCGTGCCGCTTTTGGGGCGCACGATGCTCGAACACGTGATACGTCTTTTGAAAAGGCACGGCTTTGACGAGGTGTGCGTGACTCTGCGCTATCGCGCCGAGGAGATAATCCGCCGTTTGCCCGATGGGGGCGAGGTCGGCATTTCGGTCCAATACCGCGTCGAGCCTCAGCCCCTCGGCACGGCGGGCGGGGTGAAAAACTGCGAGGATTTTTACGGCGATGAGGATTTCCTCGTGATGAGTGCGGACGCGGCGTGTGATTTTGACCTCGCCGCGCTCATGCGCGCGCACCGCGCGCGCGCCGCCTGCGCCACCCTCGCCCTGCACCGCGCCTCCGACCCGCTTGCTTACGGCCTCGTGGTGACGGACGCCGACGGGCGCATACGCGGCTTTGTGGAAAAGCCCACGTGGGAGCGCGTGGTGACAAACCTCGTCAGCACGGGGATTTACGTCATCTCCCCGCGCGCGATGGCGCAAGTGCCGCGCGGCACGGCGTATGACTTCGCGCGCGACCTGTTCCCGCGCCTCATCGAGAGTGGCGAGGCATTGTTCGGCGTCGAGCCGCGCGGCTATTGGCGCGACATCGGCAGCCCCGCGAGCTATTACCGCGCCTGTCTCGACGCGCTGGAGGGGCGGCTCGACCTCACGCCCGGCGCGGCCTTTGCCGCCGCGCCGGTATCGCCGCAGGGTGCGAATCTGTCCGCCGAGCCGCCCGGCGGCGGCGCGGCGGACAACTGCGGCGGGCTGATTTGCCCCTGCCGTGACCGCGCCGCGCTCATGCGCGCCCTGTCCGAGGCCATGCTGGAATACGGCGCGGATTATTCCGACGGCCTGACCCTCGCGCGCAAAAAATACCGCTTGCACATCGCGCCCCGGCGCGACGAATCCGCCCTGCGCGTCGACGTGGCCTCGCCCGATGCCGAGCTTGCCCGCGCCGTCGCCGTCTCCGCCGCCGAGCTTATCGCCGCGCTGGATAATTGACTATAGCGCCGTCATGCGGCTGACGCTGTCAGCCGCATGAACTTTTTCCCGCTCCATGCCGCCGTTTCGACATGTTTCGCTCGATTTGCGCAATATAATCGAGCAAAAAGGAGGCGGCAAAATGACCGGCTTTGGCAATACATATCAAGTTGACACGCCGCCGCGCCGAATGCGCGAATGGCGCGGCGTGCGCGACACGCTGTGCGATTACGCGTGGTGGCTCGTCGCGCAAAAGGACATGCTCGCCCTTATCCTGCGCTCGCCGGGGCGCGCGGGCGCGACGCTCGATAAGCTCGGCCTGATGCGGGCGTTTCTCTCCCTGCCCGCCGACGTTGACCGTTGGCTTGCCGGCAAGCGCGGCATTCAGCTTCGCGCGGGGCATGTTCTCTGCGACGCGCTTATAAAGCACAGTCTGCGCACCCTCGCAGCGCTCATGGCCGCCGACCCCGACCTCGGCGGCGACGCGGCGCTTGCCGAGCGCCTTGTGTGGCTCGATGAGCGCGCCGAGGGCGCGCTCATGGCGGGGTTTCCGCGCCTTGTCGCCGTGCCGTCGGCGCTGTTCCCGCTGGCGGCAAGCGCGGCGGACTGCCCGGCTTATATCAAGTGCCGCGTCGGCGCGACCGCGCCGAACGACGGCGCGGAGGAGCTTCTCTCCCGCATTCACGTTGTCGAGGGTCAAACCGGCGAACGCTTTGACTGGGATGCGTTTATCGCCGGGCTTGATTTGCGCAAGCGACTCGCGCGCTTTCAAACCGAGCTGTGGGAGATCAACCGCACGCGCCACCCCCAGCTCACCGCGCCCATCACGCGGCTGTGCGCGCTGTGTGCCGCGCGCATGTATGGCGGCGCGGGCGCGCCCATCCCCCACGCAGTTGAAAGGGCGCGGCGGATTATGAACGCAGGATATGAACAGCGCCTCCCCTGCTCGCGCGCCCTGCGCCGCCGCGCGCTGATATGCGCCTGCCCCGGCGATTATCCGGACTTCCCCAACTGGCTGGAGCAATGCTGGGGCATAGTGTGCTTGGCAGACATGGACGCGCATTTGTCCCTGCGCCCTGTCGACACTGCCTCGGCTCATTCGGCCTTGGCGGGGCTGTGCCGCGCCTCGCGGCGCGGCAACGACGAGCGCGGCAAGCTGTGGCGCTTGGCGGCGGCCTACGCCGCCGACTGCATCGTCCTCTGCACCGATGGTGACGAGGACACCGACGCGCTCATCGCCGAGGCGCGCGAGCGCGCCCTTGAAGTGATTGCCGTCCGCTGCACTCGCCCCACCTCGCGCGAGGGCATGCGCCGTCAGGTCGGCGCATATATGGCCGCGCGCGGTGAGCGCCCGGTCGACCCCGCATTGCTATAGATGCTATAAAGAATTTGGCCTTGAATCCACGGGCATATTACATTATAATAAGGAAAAAGCTCGTCATAGGGAAAGGTTTGTTTTTATGAAGCTTCTCTCCACGCGCAGGGCGTATTACATCGCCTTTGCCGTCATTTTTCTTTTCATGCTCGTGTGCAACTGCCTCACGCCGTATCAGGCCGACGATTTTTATTATCACTTCCGCGTGGACAACGGCG
>CAZUSM010000196.1:0-2891 GCA_964623675.1 uncultured Oscillospiraceae bacterium | reverse complement strand
AGAACCACGTATTATACACAAAATGCTCGAAGCTCGGGTCGCATTCGGCAGTGAGGATGGGGCCGTATATGAGATTGCCGCGGATTTTGACGCCTTGCAGCTCGTCGCGGCGGTGGGATAGTGCTTCATCGAGCGTTTTGGGGAAAGCGTTGGCGCAGGAATAGTCCACCCAATCCCCGCTCTTCACGATTTGAACAGCCTCATCCGCCGTTTTCAGCTTCGCGCGATATTCTTCAAAAACAGACATCTCGTCATACCTCTTCTTTAAATAAACTTGTCGATCGCGGCGTTGAGCTCCTCAAGCTCCTGCGGAGAGGAGGCCGCGTCGGCAATGCAGTGCTCGATGTGGTCCTTGAGGATGATTTTGGCGGTGTTGTTGAGCGCGGAACGCACGGCGGCAAGCTGAACCAACACCTCGGAGCAGTCGCGCCCATCCTCGACCATGCGCTTGACGGATTCAAGGTGCCCGATGGCGCGCGCGAGGCGATTGACGACCGCCTTGGTCTGCGTATGCTCATGGGCATGGGCATGGTCGTGCGAATGCCCGTCGGCATGGGAATGGGTGTGGACGGTGCCGTCGGCATGGGTGTGGGTGTGAAGCTCGGTGTCGGATATATTCATAACATTTCTCCCAAACATAATGGCTATATTGTAACGTTTGAGGGGCATAAAGTCAAGAGAAGCGGCAAGAGAAAAGCTTTGACAGGCACTCTTGCGCGCTATATACTTATCATATAGACGATTTAAGGTGCAATTAAGCTGAATGGTATATGATGTAATGAAAAAACATCGAGGTGAACGGGCATGCGCGTACTGATCGCCGACGACGAAGTCGGCATAACAAAGGCACTGAAAGTGATACTTGAAAAGAACAAATTCACCGTGGACGCGGTATATAACGGCATAGACGCGTTGGATTACATCATGTCGGGCGGGTATGACGCGATTGTACTGGACATAATGATGCCGGGGCTCGACGGGCTTGAGGTGCTGCGCCGGGCGCGCGCGAGCGGCGTGACGACACCGGTAATGCTCTTGACCGCCAAGAGCGAGGTGAGCGACCGCGTGGCCGGGCTTGACTGCGGGGCGGACGACTATCTGCCCAAGCCCTTTGCTACGAGCGAGCTTGTGGCACGCGTGCGCGCGCTGACGCGCAGGAGCGAGACCTACACCCACACAGTGCTAACTGTGGGCGAGACGAAGCTCGACTCCGGGCGATATGAGCTTATCTGCGGCGAGGCGCATGTGGGGCTTTCAAACCGGGAATATCAGCTCATTGAGCTTTTCATGCGAAATCCGGGGCAGGTTTTCTCCTCGGAGAGGATAATGGAACTGATATGGGGCTATGACGCCGAGGCGGAGACGGACGTGGTGTGGACGTACATCTCGTTTTTGCGCAAGAAGCTGCGCGAAATCGGCTCTGACGCGGAGATAAAGACGATTCGCGGCGCGGGGTACGCGCTGGAGAGGCGCACGGGGTGACGACATGCTGAAAAAAATGCGGTGGAGATTCATCCTCGCGGCGATGACAGCGGTGTTCACCATCGTGGTCATTCTGTCGCTGTGCGTGAATCTTTGGTTTCACAAGAGCGTGGTGGGTCAGCTTGACAACACCCTGCGCAGAATACTGGTCAGCGAGCAGCGGCACGTTGACCCCTTTCGCGACGGCTTCCCCGGCGAGGGCTTTTCGCCGGAAAGACCTTACATGATGCGGTATTTCGCCGTGACCTTCGCTGAAAACGGCGCGATAACGCACACCTCGCGCGATTATATCTCGTCCATCACGAATGAGGACGCGGCGCAGTACGCGCATTACGCCGTCAAGCGCGGGCGCGAGTTCGGGTTTTACGAGGGGTATCGGTACATGGTGGCGCGCGGCAAGGTGACGACGGCGGTGTTCCTCAACGCCGAGATTGAAGTGGCGGCGCAACGGGCGCTGCTGTTCGCGTCGGCAATGGTGTCGCTGATATGCATGCTGGTGGCATTTGTCATCATTCTGCTGCTGTCCAAGCGCGCGCTCGACCCCTACATGCGCAACATCGAGCGGCAAAAGCGCTTCATCACCGACGCCGGGCACGAGCTGAAAACCCCGCTGACGGCCATCGCCGCGAGCGCGGATGTGTTGGCAATGGAGGAGGACAAAAACGAGTGGGTGGAGACGATTCAATCGCAGGTTCAGCGGCTTTCAAAGCTTGTCAACGGCTTGGTGACGCTCTCTCGCCTCGACGAGGAGCAGCCGCTGCCCGAGCAGACGGATTTTTCGCTTTCCGACGTGATATGGGAGGTGGCAGAGCCCTTCGGCGCGCTCGCCGAGGCCAAGGGCAAGCATTATTCCCAAAGCATTGCCGACGGCATGAGCATGCACGGCGACGAGGCCGGGATGGGTCAGCTCGTGTCGATACTGTTGGATAACGCGGTCAAATACGCATCCCACGACGGCAAGATTCGCCTGACGGCATATCGGCAGCACCGGGAGAACGTCATTGAGGTATATAACACCTGTCATTTGGCAGACCCCGAGCACATAAACCGCCTTTTCGACCGCTTTTACCGCCCGGACGAGTCGCGCAATTCCGCCACCGGCGGCACGGGCATCGGCCTGTCCATCGCCAAGGCCATCGCCGAGGCACACAAGGGCATAATAGAAGCCGAAACCAACAACGGCGAGGATATAACGTTCAGGGTTAGGGTGAAATGGTGAATAACCCGGTTGCGGTTCAGGGCTTCTCTTGGGTGTCAAGGGAAGCCTTGGCTGTGGGGGCTCTTGGTTTTCTGATAAAACCCGGGTGGCGCATCGCGTCACCCGGGTTTACTTTACACTATTTTTTCGCTTAGCTTTTCGCCGCCGATGAGGTGGAAGTGGAGGTGCATGACGGTTTGGCCGCCGTCTT
>CAZUSM010000195.1:0-2928 GCA_964623675.1 uncultured Oscillospiraceae bacterium | reverse complement strand
CTCGGCGACAGCTTTGTAATTATACTTCAAAGCATTTCATTTGTCAAGAGGTTTTTTAGATTTTTTTGAAATCTTTTGTCTCGACATTGTTGCTTTAAGCAGCGCCCCTTTCGCGGGTGCTTGGATAATATAGCACTCGGAGCATTGATTGTCAACACTTTTTTGCGAAAAAATCAAACTTTTTTTGCGCGTCTAAATGTTGTGGTTTCAATGCTCCGGTGGATACAAAATATGACGAAAAATGACGAGTTACTTGAACCGCTCGGCGAACTTGCCGATATAGGGCAGGGGCTCTTTGATGTCGTTTGCGGCGTTGATCATGCCTTTGAACACGCACACCACGCGGAAAAGGGAAAAAATCCAGCCGATGCCCGGAATCGCGCCAAGAATATCGGCCACAACGCCGTAGATGAGCAAGGCCAAGCCCTGCCGCCCGTGGTAAAGCGCGTATTCATCGTCGCGCCGGAACAGCAGCGGGATGAGCGAGAGGACGCTGACATACGACAGCACCGCGAACAGCTTGCTCTCGGTTTTATTCGCGCCCGTGCGGGACACTTGCCGGGTGGTGCTGTAGCTTCGGGTGCGCTGAGCCTCGGCCGTCTCGCGCGCGCGTTCCTCGCGCTGACGCTGGCGCTCGCGGCGTTCGCGCTCCTGCTCCGCCCACGCCTGACTTTGCTGCTGCTGCTTTTTGCGCTGCTCTTCAAGCTTGCGACGAAGCTCCTCGTTGTCAAAGCCGTAGCGCGTGCCGGTCGAGGCCGCGCCGGCGCTTGCCGTGGCCGATGCCGCGGCGGCTCTTTCCCGCTCCTCCGTCTCATCAAAGCCGCAGGCGAGGCACTTGGTCTGCCCGTCGGGGATATACGCGCCGCATTTGTTGCAGTATGCCATGAAAAAATCCACTCCCATAAAACACTTGTTTCATTATACTCCGGTGAGTGGATTTTTTCAACATGATTTTACGCGCAGAACAGATGCTGCCCGATGGTGACGATGGCGGGGCGCGACCATATCCACGCGCTTGTGGCCGTGGCGGGGTTGAAGTAATAAATCGCGCCGCCGCTGGGGTCCCAGCCGTTGATCGCGTCGCGCGCGGCGCGATAAGCGCTCTCCGCCACAGGCTCGTTGAACTGCCCATCGTCAAGGCAGGAAAACGCGCCCGGCTGATAGATGACGCCGGAGACGGAGTTGGGGAACGACGCATGGCGCACGCGGTTGAGCACCACCGCCCCCACGGCGACCTGCCCCTCATACGGCTCGCCGCGCGCCTCGGCGGAGATGAGGCGGGCGAGCAAGTCAAGCTCGCCCGAACCGCCGCCGGAGCTATTCGATCCGCCGCCCATGCCGTTGGGGAGGCCGAGGGCGGCGAGCGTCTGCGCGCCGCATTGCCCGTCGACGGAGAGACCGTTGGCGCGCTGGAAATGGCGCACGGCCTTTTCCGTGCCGCTGCCGTAGATGCCGTCGACCGCGCCGGAATAGTACCCCCACGCTTTCAGCCGCGTTTGAATCTGCGTGACCCCCGCGCCGGACGCGCCCTTCTTATATAAATCCGCCGACGCGCGCTGCCCCCACGCCGCGAACGCGAACATCAGCGCCAAACATACCGCGACGGCGAGCAGCGTTTTCTTCTTATTTATATACATTATATAAATACCTCCACATGCTTTTTCTTAGCATGTGGAGGTTGCGGTTAATTTATGCAGCTTCAGCCGTTGGTGCGGTTCTTGATTTCGTCGGTGATTTTCGCGATGAACTCATCAAGCGGCATTGCGCCCAGGTCGACGCCGCCGCGCGTGCGCACGGCCACGGTGCCGGCCTCGCGCTCCTTGTCGCCCACGACCAGCATGTACGGGAGCTTTTGCATCTGCGCCTCGCGGATCTTATAGCCGATTTTCTCGTTGCGCAGGTCGGTGTCGGCACGGACACCGGCGGCGACGAGCTTCTCCTTGACCTCGACGGCGTAATCGTCGGCGCGGTCGGTGATGGGCATGACCATGGCCTGCACCGGGCTGAGCCACACGGGGAACGCCCCGGCGAAGTGCTCGGTGATGATGCCCATGAAGCGCTCGATCGAGCCGAACACGACGCGGTGAATCATGACGGGGCAGTGCTTTTCGCCGTCCGCGCCCGTGTATTCAAGGCCGAAGCGGCCGGGCAGCTGATAGTCGAGCTGTATCGTGCCACACTGCCAGGTGCGGCCGAGAGAGTCCTGAATGTGGAAGTCGAGCTTCGGGCCGTAGAACGCGCCGTCGCCTGGGTTGACCTCGTAGGTCTTGCCGATGCCGGTGATGGCGTCGGCCAGCGCCGCCGTGGCGACGTCCCAATCCTCCACCGAGCCGATGTGGTCATCCGGCATGGTGGAAAGCTCGATTTTGTACGGCAGGCCGAACAACGAGTACACCTCGTCGAACAGCCGCGCAATGCGCACGACCTCGTCGGTGATCTGCTCTTTGGCGAGGAGAATGTGCGCGTCGTCCTGCGTGAAGCAGCGCACGCGGAACATGCCGTGCAGCGCGCCGGACAGCTCATGGCGGTGCACGACGCCCAGCTCGCCGTAGCGCAGGGGCAGTTCTTTGTAAGAGTGCGGCTCAAGGTCGTACACGAGGATGCTGCCGGGGCAGTTCATGGGCTTGATGGCAAAGTCCTCGCCGTCGATGAGCGTGGTGTACATATTGTCCTTGTAATGATCCCAGTGGCCGGAGGTCTCCCACAGGGTGCGGCGCATGATTTGCGGGGTGGAGATTTCGAGGTAATCCCACTTCTTGTGCACCTCGCGCCAGTACTCGATGAGGGTGTTTTTCACCACCATGCCCTTGGGCAGGTAGAACGGGAAGCCGGGGGCTTCATCGCGGAAGGCGAACAGGCCAAGCTCTTTGCCGAGCTTGCGGTGGTCGCGGCGCTTGGCCTCCTCGATGCGCTCCAGATACTCGTCCA
>CAZUSM010000194.1:0-2943 GCA_964623675.1 uncultured Oscillospiraceae bacterium | reverse complement strand
GTGAGGAGGGGCCATTAGACCAAAAGGAGGTGCAACCATGGCAAAAGCAAGCGAAAAGTACGAAGTAATGTACATCATCAACCCCAACTTCACTGAGGAAGAGACCGCAGCTGTTGTTGAGAAGTTCAAGGCACTTGTTGAGGCAAATGGTACTCTGGAAGAGTTGGAGGAAATGGGCAAGCGCAAGCTCGCTTATGAAATCAACTACATTTCCGAGGGCTACTATGTTCTCATGAAGTTCACCAGCGGCGCTGATTTCCCCGCTGAGCTTGACCGCGTTCTCGGTATCACCGACGGTATTCTCCGCCGCCTGATCACCCTGCGTGCAGAGTAAGGAGAACCGACATGCTTAATCACATTGTTATCATGGGTCGCCTGACGCGAGATCCGGAACTCCGTTACACTCAGTCTCAGACCCCCGTGGCGTCTTTCACGCTGGCGGTTGACCGCGACTTTGCGTCCCGCGACAGCGGCGAAAAGCAGACCGATTTCATCGACTGCGTGGCATGGCGTCAAACCGCCGAGTTTGTCAACAAGTATTTCTCCAAGGGCAGCATGGCCGTCGTTTCCGGCCGTCTGCAAATCCGTGATTGGACGGATCGCGAGGGCGGCAAGCGCCGCAGCGCGGAGATAGTCGTTGACAACATCTACTTCGGCGAAAGCCGCCGCCGTGACGCCGAATCCGGCAGCGCAAGCCACGCCGCCCCGTCTTACAGCTACGACGCGCCCAAGAGCAGCCCCGCCGCCGCTCCCACGTCCGCGTTCGCCGAGCTTGACGGCGACGACGAGGAACTGCCGTTCTAATCCGGGCGCGCATGAGCGCCGCCCACCAAATCTTACAGGAGGAATCAGCTAATGGCTTTCGATAAGAACAACCCCAAAAACCGCAAGCGCAGAAAAGTTTGCCAGTTCTGTGTCGACAAGGCTACGTCCATCGACTATAAGGACACCGCGAAGCTCCGCCGCTATCTCTCCGAGCGCAGCAAGATCCTGCCTCGCCGCACCACCGGCGTTTGCGCAATGCATCAGCGCGAGCTGACCGAGGCAATCAAGAGATCCCGTCAGATCGCTCTTCTGCCTTACGTCACCGACTAATTCGCACAAAAGCGTATACGAATCCCCCGACGGCCAAGCCGACGGGGGATTTTTCGTTGTCCGTTATACCAGCCGCAGCAAGAGCATGTACGCCCCTGTGCCGAGAATGATGCTCAAAAACGTGCTGTGGCGCAGCTTATAGCTGACGGCGACGATGGCGGCGGCGATGAGCTGTTTTGCGCCCGTCGCGGCGAAATCCGTCGCCGCGTCCTTCAGACAGTACACCACCAGCACCGCCATTATCGCGCCGGGCAGCTTGCCGCCCAAGTCTTCAAGCCATGCGGGCATGCGCCGCTCGCCGCCGAACAGCGCAAACGGCAGCGCGCGCAGGGCAAGCGTCACCACGGCGGAGAGCGCGATGGCCGCGATTATATAAGTGATGCTCATGCGCGCACCTCCTTTCTGCCCGTCAGGGCGAGAAGCGCCGAGGTGATGATAAGCGCCGGCAGCATGAACCGGCTCGCCCCGAATATGACAAGGCATGCCACGCCCACGATGAGCCCGGTGAGCGCCGGGGCGTGGTGGTCGGTCTTTTCCCATTGGTCGAGCATTATCACCACGAACATCGCCGTCATGCAAAAGTCGATGCCCTCCAGTTGAAACGGTATGAGCTGGCCGATTATCCCGCCGAGGGCGGAGGCCGAAATCCAGTAAATCCGGCTGAGCACAGCGACGGTGAACATGGTGTCGTGCCGCTCGCCCTCCGGCAGCTCGCCCAGCGTGCAGTTGACGGCGTAGGTCTCATCCGTCAGCGTGTGAATCATGTAAAACCGCCGCGCGCCCATGGCCTTGAAGTCCTTGAGGAACGTCAGCGCGTAAAAGCTCTGGCGGCTGTTCATCAACAGCGCCGTCAGCGCCACCGTGACCAGCGACGCCCCGCTTGAAAGAAACGTGATCAGCACGAACTGGAACGCCCCGGTGTACACCGTCGCGCTCACCAGCCCCGACCAGTACCACTTAAGTCCGTTTTCCTGCATCGACATGCCGTAGGCAAGCCCGATGAACAGATAGCTGCACATCACGGGCAAGGATTTTATAAACGCCGATTTCATCACATTTCGGCTCGGAAACATCGTCTTTTTCATCAAAACAACCCTGTTATTCTCCCGTTTTCGTCCACATCTATGTCCAGCGCCGCCGGGTGCTTCGGCAGCCCTGGCATCGTCAGTATGTCGCCCGTCAGGGCGACGACGAAGCCCGCCCCGGCGCTCACGCGCAACTCGCGCACGGTAATGTCAAACCCAGTCGGCGCGCCGAGCTTGGTCTTGTCGTCGGAAAGGCTGTACTGCGTTTTCGCGATGCACACTGGCAGCGCGCCGTACCCAAGCGCGTCGAGCTCGGCGAGCTGACGCCGCGCCTCATCCGTATATTTCACGCCCCGCCCGCCGTAGACCTTCTGCGTCACGGCGGTCAGCTTTTCCTCGATGCTCATCTCGTCGGTATATGCAAAGCGGAAATCGCCCGGCGCGTCGCACAATCGCACGACCTCCTCCGCAAGCTCAATTCCGCCCGCGCCGCCCTTTTCCCACACCTCGCACAGGCACACGCGCACACCCAGCGCCGCGCACTCGGCGCGCACGAGGTCAAGCTCCGCCTCGGTGTCGGATTCAAAGCGGTTGAGCGCCACCACGCAGTTGAGACCGAAGGTGGCGCGCAGGGTCTCGACGTGATGGCGGAGATTTGCCATGCCGGCTTTCAGCGCGGCGAGGTCTTCACGCGCGAGCGCGGCCTTGTCCGCGCCGCCGTGCAATTTCAGCGCCCTCACCGTCGCCACCAGCACCGCCGCATCCGGCGTCAGCCCCGCCGCGCGGCATTTGATGTCGAGGAACTTTTCCGCGCCCAAGTCCG
>CAZUSM010000193.1:1783-2985 GCA_964623675.1 uncultured Oscillospiraceae bacterium | reverse complement strand
AGTTTATGCCCATGCCGAACACCCCCGCGAAACCGCGCGAGGTCAACCCCGACCTTGTGCGCGTGACTGCCATGCTTTGTGTGCTGGGTGTGCATTTTTACACCCATTGCGGCATATATAATGCCGAATATACGGGGTTTGTCGCATTTTTCTCGCAGGTTTTGCGAACCTCGTTCACCCCGGCGCTGGCGCTGTTTTTGATGCTGTCGGGGTATTTTCAGCGCGGGAAAAGGCTGAGCGCGCGCTATTACCTCGGCATACTGCGGCTGCTGGAGATGTACGTGATAGTGGCGGCGGCGGAGGCGCTGTATCGGCGCTTTTACCTCGGCGAGGCGCTGACGGCGCGGGCGTTCATCGGGTCGCTGGTGAACTTCACGGCGTCGGAATATAGCTGGTACATTCTGCTGTACGGCGGACTGTTCCTGTTCATCCCGTTTTTGAACGTGCTGTATTCCTCGCTGGAAAGCCGGGGGCACAAGCGCATTCTCATCTTGAGCGTGACGGCGATTTCGTGCCTGCCGTTTTCGGCGCTGAACGCGTTTGTCAACCTCGTGCCGTATTGGTGGCAGAGGATTTGGCCGATTGCGTTTTATTTCATGGGCGCGTACATGGGCGAATACCGCCCCGCGCCGGGTGTGAAAAAGTGCGCGGCGTGGTTCGCGGCGGCGCTGCTGGTGTTCTCGACGTTCAACTTTTTCGTCTATTCCCCGGCCTCGCCCGTGACGGTGCACTATGTGGCGGCGACGCTGTATTCACATGAGGGGCTGCAAAACGCGGTGCTGTCGCCGCTGCTGTTTTTGCTGGTGATGAATCTGCGGCTCGACGGCGCGCCCGGCTGGTTCAAGCGCGGGGCGGCCACGGTGTCAAAGTATGCTTACGGCGCGTTTTTGTTCTCGTCCATGACGGATTCGTTCGTGTACACCGTGCTCAATGCGCTGGTGGAGGACGTCGGGGCGCGGCTGTGGCTGCTGCCGGTGGCGCTGCCGATTTCGCTGGCGCTGTCGGTGCTGGCCGCCGCCGTGGCGGACAAGCTGGTCAACCTCATCGACCGCGCCGTGCGGCCGCTGGCCGAAAAGGCCGCCGTGTGGGCTTACGGAAAGCTGATGACAGAATAATCATGACCCCAAATTCGACAGGGCGCGCCGCCCTGTCGAATTTTTCGCGCGCGGGGGAAACCTTTGCGGCGCGGTTTGCGACTATAT
>CAZUSM010000193.1:0-1683 GCA_964623675.1 uncultured Oscillospiraceae bacterium | reverse complement strand
GGAGGTGCGGAGATGACCGACACGGGGATAATCGAGCTGTACTGGCGGCGCGACGAGCGCGCCATTGACGAAACCGACGCGCGCTATGGCGCGTACTGCCTCGCGCTGGCGTTCGGCATACTCGCAGACCGGGGCGACGCCGAGGAGAGCGTGAACGACACCTATCTCGCCGCGTGGAACGCCATGCCGCCCGCGAGGCCGAACAGCCTGAAAGCGTATCTGGCGCGGATATGCCGGAGTATATCCGTGTCCGCGCTGCGCGCAAGGTGCGCGCAAAAGCGCGGGGGCGGGGAGGCCGTGCTCGCCTTGGAGGAGCTGGGAGAGGCGATCGCCGCCGCGGGCGGCGACGCCGAAAGGCAGTGCGAGGCGCGTGCGCTGGGCGCGGCGATAAGCGCGTATCTGTCGCGCCGCCGCGAGCGGGAACGCACGGCGTTCATCGCGCGGTATTATTACTGCATGCCGACAAAGGACATCGCGCGGCGCATGGGCTTGAACGAGAACACGGTGAAGACCCTGCTGCGCCGCACGCGCGCGGGCTTGGCGCAGCATCTGCGAGAGGAGGGCTGGATATGAACGAGAGCGCTTGGAGCGTGTTCGCGGCGATGAGCCGCGTGGACGCGGCTCTTATCGCCGAGGCCGACGCGGCCTTGTTCGGCGCGGGTGCGGCGGCGCGGGCGGTGCGTGTGCGTAAGGCGCGGCGCGCCGCGATGCTCGCGGCGATTATCGCCGCTCTGCTGACCGCAACTGCCGCCGCGGCGGCATGGTTCGGTCTGGAGACGCGGTACATTGAGCCGGTGGCGACGGCGAGCGAGGTGAAGGGCGATTTCGCGGTGTACACGGGCGGCGAGTGGGCGTATTTGTGCCTGTCGGGCGCGGCGGATTCGCCGGAATACGCCGCGCAGTCGGAGTGGCTGGCGTGGCGCGCGGAGTTTTTGGCCGGGAAAGAGACGGACGAGGCTTGGAAAGCCGAATATTTCGCCAATCCGACGCCGACGTGGACGGCGGACGACCCGTGGAACGGCGCGCCGGGGATATACGGCGCGTATTCGCCGGAAATGTATGACGCCCTGCTCGACATCGCGCGCCGAAACGGCGTCGCGCTGCACACGTCGCGGGAGTATGTCAACGCGCGCGAGGCGCTGGAGGCGAAAACCGGCTCGGCGCTTTTGCCGCAGGGGGACGGCGTGGAGTATGCTTATATCTACGAGGACGGCAGCTTCGGCGCGAGCGCCGTGTCGAACGCGCCGCAGGAGCGCGCGCCGTCGTTCGGGACGTACTATGTGTACATGGGGCGCGCGGGCGCGCTGCCGGAGTTTTCGTATCAGGTCAAGCCGGAGGAATACGAGCGGCGCGAGGAGTGGACGCACACCGCGCCCGGCGGCGAGGAGCTTTACATGGCGCTTTTGCCGACGGTTTTGCCGGAGGGGATGAAAAAAAGCTCGTTGTATCCCGAACAGAGTACACTGTACATCCTCTGCGTCGGCGACGGGACGTTCGTGAACGTGCAGGCGCAGATGGAGACCGTAGGCGCGCGCGAGCGCGCCGAGGCGTTTGCCGACAGCTTCGACTGGGCGGCGATGAAGTGAAAACACTGCCCAAACCCCGCCTGAAAACGGATTCAGGCGGGGTTAACAATATGTATACAAAATGGGGGCTGTGTTTATAATTATTTGCGTTTTTGTT
>CAZUSM010000192.1:0-2989 GCA_964623675.1 uncultured Oscillospiraceae bacterium | reverse complement strand
TCTTGCTCTTGCACATCGGCGGTGGCATACGCCGCGCTGTGCAAGGGCGAGCAGAATGCAATAAGCATGCAAAAAACAGCAAGGAACACCACGGTGCAGATGAGCATCTGCATCGACTTGTTCGTTGCTGCTTTGTTACGCATGGTCATCATCGCTCACTCCCTTCTCGGTTTAACCGGGCTGAATGAAGATTATGCCTATAGTCGTATGTATTTATCTGTCGCAATATGTCAAATGGCTTACGCCTTGGTTGTGGTCTTTCGGGCTTCATTATATGCGTCGATTTGGGAAATGATATCCTGCGCGGCCTCGATAAGCTCGGCATCCGTGCCGCTTTCGAGCGTCATTTTCATGTCCTGCGCGGCCTTGTCATAGTCCGCGAGGCGGACATGGCACACGCCGCGATTATAATAACCGAATTGCGGGAGATACCCCTCCTCAATGGTTTTCGTGAAGTCTTCAATCGCCTCGTCATAGCGCTCCAGCGCCATGAGGGACACGCCGCGATAATAAGCGTTGCCGGTCATGGAGGCGTTTTGCGCTTGCGCCGTGTCGAGGTATTCAACCGCCTCGTCATAGCGCTCAAGCAGCATGAGCGAGGCGCCCATGCGCTGATAATAAAGCTCCGGCGTGTTCAGCGCCGCGCCCAGCTCCGCCAGCTTTTCGCCGTATTCCACCGTTTGGCGGTAATCCTCGCGCTCGAAGCAGCAGAGCATGATTTGCTCGATACACGCGGCCTCGTCATACCCGCACTCCATCGCGCTTTCAAAGCCGGATTCGGCCTCGTCGATTTGGCCGAGCTGCATCATGCATGCCGCGCGGAGAAAGACCGCGACGGGGTAATACGGCGCGTCGGCGGCAGTGTCGGCGAGATAGCGGTCAAAGTCGGCCACGGCGGAGGCGTAATCCCCCGCGAGGAAGCGGCAGCGCAGGGCGTTGAGATAATGCGAGTCATCGCTGTCGTCTTTGTCATAAAGGCGCTGATAGTCGCGCGCGGCGGCATCATACTCCCCTGCCGCCTCGCGAAGCTGGGCAAGGGCGAGGGCAACCTCCATGTCATCGGGGCAGAACGCGCAGTATTGCTCAAGGTCGGGCAAGGCCGAGGCGGCGTCGCCCAGCTCAATGTGAATCTGAGCGCGGAGCAAGAGCGCGTCGGTGGACTCGCCGTCAAGCGCGAGCGCCTTGTCGAGATACGCCAGCGCGTCCCCCTTTTTGCCGAGGAGCACGCACACCGACGCCGTTTTGAGGCCGAGCCGCGCGATTTGCTCATCGTCGCCCAGCTCTTCGGCGAGGGTCAGCGCCTCTTTGAGGCAGACGAGCGCGTCCTCATAATTTTCCCCGGAAATGGAGACGTCGGCAAGCTGTTCATAGCTGTTCATGGCGTCCGCCGAGAGGGACGTCGTGGGCGCGGGGTCTTGCCGCGCCGTCATGACGGCGGAGGTGACAGCAGGGAGAACGAGGGAGAAAAGAATCGCAACAACGAGCACAAGCGCCACTATTTTCAGCGGCAATATCCAGCCCCTTGTCTCTCTCCTTTCTTCGTCCATTCGCATTTCCTCCCGCCGTGTGTTCAAGCGCGAAGCCCCCGGTGGGTGCACTTCGCACATATACCTATACACATGCTATTATACTCGAAATCAAGATTTTTGCAGTACCCATTTTTGAGAAAAAATAGCTATCCCCGCCGCGTGCGGCGGGGACGGACATTAGCGGATTCTTAACGCGTTTCCTGTTGGGTGATGAAGGCTTTCAGCTCTTTCCGGCCGGAGATGCCGAGCTTTTGATAGATCACGGAGATGTATTTTTTGATGGTGTGCACGGACAGGCCGAGGTGCGCGGCGATCTCCATGTTCGTCCAGCCGCGGACAGCGAGCGAGGCGATGATGCGCTCGGTCGTGGAGAGGGTTTCGGGCGCGGCGTCGGCGCTGAGGGGCGCGGCGTGCAGCTTTTTGCGCCCGGCGTTGAACGCGTCCGCCACGGCGATGACGGCGCGGTAATCCTCCGGATAGCTCTTTTTCAGGCAGGATTCAATCAGCCCCTGCAAGGCCGAATGGTGCTCGCCGAGGATGAAAATCAGGCCGTCCGGTCGGGCGAGCGCCCACGCGGCCATGAAATGCGTCTGCGCCTCCGCCGTGCGCTTGAGCTCCATGAGCGCCATGGAAATAAGCAATTCCAGGCAGATGTCCATGATCGTGTGGCGCAGGGGGGACATGTTCAGCGCGGCCTTGGCCGTGCCCAGCGCCTCCTCGTAATCGCCGCCGAGGAAGGAGATGAACGCGCAGATGTAATATCCCCACAGCTTCAGCCCCTCCGGGAGATAGCGGATGTACCGCTCCGGGTCGGGGGTGCTGGGGTGGTCGATGTGCAGCAGCACCGAGGGCGTCAGCAGGGCGAAAATGACCGTGGCGCGCAGCTCGTCGGGCAAATCCGCGTCCTTGACGCGGTCGTAATAGGCGCTTATGCGACGCACGGCGGTGTAGGCCTTTTTCGCGTCGCCGCAGGCGACCGAGGCCATCGCCGTCAGCAGCAGCGCCGACAGACGCAGACACACGTCGTCGGCCTCCACAAGCTCGGCGCATAGCCGCGCGGCCTCGTCCGGGCGCGCGGTGTAAAGGCAAAGCTCCGCCTCGGCGAGGCGGCGGGCGGGGTCGGGCAGGGCGTCGATCGCCGCGCGGCATTTGCCCGCGGCGAACACCCCGCACAGCAGCGGCATCGCGCAGCCCATGTCGTAACCGCCGACGCCCTCCCCTGCCCGAGCGCGGCGATTTTGGCGGTTGTCCGCCGGTTTGTCCGCCGTGCGCGGAATCAGCCATGCGCGCCCGTGTCGGCGCGCGCCGGGGATGCGCTTTTCGGCGAGAAGCCGCTGCACCTGTCGGGGCGTCACGCCCCAGCGCCGCGCGGCCTCCGCGACTGAAATATAGTCCGTTTTCACTCACTCCATTCCTCAAAAAAAGTGAAGCATACCCGTCGCCAAAGCGACGCATCGGAT
>CAZUSM010000191.1:0-2998 GCA_964623675.1 uncultured Oscillospiraceae bacterium | reverse complement strand
AACTCCCTCATCCCCGTCATCACCTACATCGGGCCGCAGATTGCTTACATCATCACCGGCTCTATGGTCGTCGAGACCATCTTCACCGTCGGCGGCATCGGCAGCAAGTTCGTCGCCGCCATCACCAACCGCGATTACACCATGATCATGGCCACCACCATATTCCTCGCCACGCTCATGGTCATTGCAAACCTCGTGTGCGACCTGCTTTACAAGGCGGTCGACCCGCGCATCAACTTTAACTGAGGAGGGCGACAACAAATGAACAGCTACGACCCCAACGTCACCCCCAAGAAGCAGATTCTCTCTGCCCAAATTGATGTCAGCAAGTTTGAAAAGGCGACCGACGAGGAAAAGAGCCAGCAGGACGTCATGAGCGAAAGCCGCTCATTCTTCAAAGACGGCATGCGCAAGCTCATGAAAAACCCCCTCGCCGTCATGAGCCTTATCATCCTTTTCATCATTGTGCTCACCATCATCGTCGCGCCGATCGTCGTGCCCTACGGCTATGACGAGATGCTGTCGGTCAACGGCAAGCGCGACAAGGGCGCGAAAAACCTCGCCCCCTTCACATACAGCGAGGCCGAACAGGCCTATATCGACGCCGGCAATGACCGCTTCCCGCACATTTTCGGCACGGACGACCAGTGCCGTGACTATTTCATCCGCGTGGTGTACGGCACGCGCGTGTCGCTGTTCGTCGGCGTGTTCGCGAGCATCATCGTGCTGATAATCGGCCTTTTGTACGGCAGCATATCCGGCTATGTCGGCGGGCGAACCGACCTCATCATGATGCGCATTGTCGACATCATTTACTCCCTGCCCGACATGCTCATCGTCATTTTGTTCTCCGTTGTGCTTGACCAGCGGCTCAAGCTCACCAGCGGCATTCTCGCCAAGCTCGGCACGAACATGATTTCCATCTTCATCGTTTTCGCCCTGCTTTACTGGGTGGGCATGGCGCGCCTTGTCCGCGGCCAGATTCTCTCCATCAAGGAAAATGAGTATATCCTCGCCGCGCGCTCCATCGGCGCCAAGCCCTCGCGCATCATCCGCAAGCACATTCTCCCCAACTGCCTTTCCGTCATCATTATCTCCACGGCGCTCCAAGTGCCCTCGGCCATATTCACGGAAAGCTATCTCAGCTTTGTCGGCCTCGGCGTTCGCGCGCCCATGCCGTCGCTCGGTTCGTTGGCCAACGCCGCGCGCGCCGGGCTTCAGAGCTATCCGTATAAGCTCGTGTTCCCCGCGCTGATGATTTGCCTCATCGTGCTGAGCCTCAACCTGCTCGGCGACGGCCTGCGCGACGCTTTCGACCCGAAGCTGAAGAGGTGATAGATTATGAGTGAACATCTTCTTTCCGTGCAGAATCTGCACACTTCGTTTTTCACCGAGTCCGGTGAAGTCCATGCCGTCAACGGCGTTTCGTTCAACCTTGACCCCGGCGAGGTGCTGGGCATAGTGGGCGAGTCCGGTTCGGGCAAAAGCGTCACGGCGTATTCCATCATGCAAATCCTTGCCGACACCGGTAAAATCACCCAGGGCAGCATCCTCTATAAGGGCGAGGATCTGACCAAGTGGACGCCGCGCCAGATGAGCTCGTTCCGCGGCAAGTGCTGCTCCATCGTGTTCCAAGACCCGATGACCAGCCTCAACCCCGTTTTCACCGTCGGCAGCCAGCTGCGCGAGGCCATCGAGCTGCACACCGACAAAAAGGGCAAGGCCGCCAAGCAGCGCGCCATCGAGATGCTTGAGCTTGTCGGCATCAACGAGCCGGAAAAGCGCGTCAAGCAGTATCCGTTTGAACTCTCCGGCGGCATGCGTCAGCGCGTCATGATTGCCATGGCGCTGGCCTGCGAGCCTGACATTCTCATCGCCGATGAGCCGACCACCGCGCTTGACGTCACCATTCAGGCGCAGATTTTGGAGCTCATCGCCGATCTGCAAAAGAAGCTGGGCATGGCCGTCATCCTCGTCACGCATGACCTCGGCGTCATCGCCGACATGTGCGACAACATCATCGTCATGTACGGCGGCCATATCTGCGAGCGCGGCACGGCCGACGAGATATTCTACAATCCCCGCCATGAATACACCAAGGGTCTTTTGAGATCCATTCCCAACGTCAACAACATGAAGCAAAAGCTCGTCCCCATCGCGGGCACGCCCATCAACATTTTGAACCTGCCCAAGGGCTGCGCGTTCTGCACGCGCTGTGACGAGGCCATGAAAATCTGCCTCGAGCAGCAGCCGGAAGAGCTTGTCATCAATGAAAACCACTGCGCTTCCTGCTGGATGAACGTGAAAAAAGAGCTTGAGAAAGGGGGCGCACAGGCATGAGTGAAGAGCTTTTGAAAGTAGAGCATTTGAAGCAGTATTTCCCCATCAACACCGGCTTTGGGCGCACCGTCCCCCTCAAGGCGGTTGACGATGTGACCTTCACCATCGGCAAGGGCGAGACTCTCGGCCTCGTCGGCGAATCCGGCTGCGGCAAGACCACCGTCGGGCGCACGCTTTTGCAGCTTTACACCCCCACCGCCGGGCGCATCACCTTTGACGGCGACGTGCTGTTCGACAGCGGCGAGCAGTATGACGAGGCCGGAAAGCTCATCCTCGACGCCAACGGCAAGCCCGTGATGAACAAAAAGGTCAGCCTGAACATGCTGCCCTATCGCAAAAAGATGCAGATGGTCTTCCAAGACCCGTATTCCTCACTCGACCCGCGCATGACCGTCGAAGACATAATCGGCGAGCCGCTTGATGTGCATAAGCTTTACTCCAACCGCGCCGAGAGACGCGAAAAGATACTGGAGCTGATGGAGCTTGTCGGGCTCAACTCCGAGCATGCCACGCGCTATGCCCACGAGTTTTCCGGCGGCCAGCGCCAGCGCATCGGCATCGCCCGCGCCCTCGCCGTCAACCCCAAGTTCATCGTCTGCGACGAGCCTGTCTCCGCGCTTGACGTTTCCATTCAGGCGCAGGTCATCAACATGTTTGA
>CAZUSM010000190.1:0-3044 GCA_964623675.1 uncultured Oscillospiraceae bacterium | reverse complement strand
TCGCCGATGATGTAGCCTTCAAGCGCGGCCGCAACACCGAAGAGACCGACGAGGGAGGTGATGACAATTTGAATCATGCCCCAGGTGGTGACGTCGATGAGCAGCATGGCGGGGTTGATGCAGAAGATATAGGGCACGATGAACGCCGCAATGGCCAGCTTCGTGGCGTTGATGCCGGTTTTCATGGGGTTAGACTTGGCGATAGCAGAGCCGGCGTAGGCCGCGAGGGCGACAGGGGGCGTGATGTCGGCGACGATGCCGAAGTAGAACACGAAGAAGTGCGCGCACATCTTGGGGACGCCGATGGTGATGAGGATGGGGGCGCAGGTGGAGGCCATGATGCAGTAGTTGGCCGTGGTGGGTACGCCCATGCCGAGGATGATGCAGCAAATCATCGTGAGGAACAGCGCGACGAAGGTCGGGTCGATGAAGCTGATGGCGTTCGACGCCGCGACGACGGCGGAGATGAGCTTGGAGGCAAGGCCGGTGGCCGTGATGCAGCCGGAGATGACGCCCGCCATGGAGCAGGCCACGACGACGGTGATTGTGCCCTTGCCGCCGGCTTCGAGCGCTTCGAGGATTTTGGGTATAGTGATGCGGTTATCCTTGTCGAAAAGGCTGACGAAAATGGCGCATATTATGGCCACGGAGGCAGAGAACTGCATGGTACGCGTGCCGCTGGAGACGAGCCATATAAGCAGAACCAGCGGGGCGAGGAGGTAAATCTTCTTCAAAAGGCCGCCGAGCTTGGGGAGCTGGTCGCGGTCAAGGCCGCGCAGGCCGAGCTTCTTGGCCTCGAGGTGGACGGCGATGAATATGCCGGTGAAGTAAAGCACGGCGGGCAAAATCGCGCGCGTGGCGACCTCGGCGTAGGTGACGTTCATGTACTCGGCCATGAGGAACGCCGCCGCGCCCATGATGGGGGGCATAATCTGGCCGCCGGTGGAGGCCGCCGCCTCGACAGCGCCGGCAAACTCCGGCTTGTAGCCGAGCTTTTTCATCATGGGGATGGTGATAGAGCCCGAACCGACGGTGTTGGCAACCGACGAGCCGGACACCATACCCTCCAGCGCGCTGGCCACGACCGCCGCCTTGGCAGGGCCGCCGGCAAAGCCGCCGACGAGGGAGTTGGCGAGGTCAATAAAGAGCGAGGCAATGCCCGTGCGCTCCAGGAACGCGCCGAAGATTATGAACACGACGATATACTTGGCGCAGACCTGAACAGGAGTGCCCATGATGCCGCTGGTGGTGTAGAAAAGGGTGTAGATAAGTCTCTTGAGGCCGATGCCGGTGGAGAAGGTGTAAATGAGCAGGACACCCGCCACACAGAGAATGGGCACGCCGACACAGCGGCGGCACAGCTCCATGAGCACCAAAATGCCGACGACGCCGATGACAACCTGCAGAGTGGTGATCTTCGCGGCGCTGGTGAGCACGCCGATGAGGCTGTCATAGCTGAGGCAGAAATACAGGAAGCAGGACGCGCCGACAATCATGAGGATGAAATCATACCAAGGGATATAATTGTGGCGGACGTGGTGCTTGTTGGCGGGGTAAGTGAGATAGCCCATGACGACGACAAAGGCCAAGAAAGCGGTCAGGCGCTTTTCGAGCGCGGCGACGCTGAAGAGGGTGGAATAAATGCAGTAGAGAGAGAAAACGACCATAACCGCGCGCACGACGAGGGCGAGCTTGCCCTCCCATATACGGGTGTTGGACTCTCTGTCGTACTTGCGCATCAGCTTCTCGACGTCCTCCGCCGTGCCGACGTCGACATACTCAACATCGGTGGTGTTGTCGACAACGGTCTCGGTGTCGATGACGTGGTCAAAGAAGCTGTCATGCTTCTTGTCGGACATATAAATCGCTCCTTAATTAAAATACGCTTCTATAAACAACGCTACCGCTGCCGTAGGCAGCGGATGGCGTTAATACTGTGCTAAAGTTTCGTTTGAAACAACTCCGCGTTGCTTACTTGGTGGCAACCTCAAGACCCTGCTCGGCGAAGAACTTGGCAGCGCCGGGGTGATAGGGCACGCTGGTCATGCTGGCGGCGAAGGCGGTGTCAAGTTCGGCGGCCTTGCCGTGCTGGATGGCGTCGGCGTTGTTGAAGATGGTGGAGACGAAGGTGTAAACCGCGTCATCGGAAACGTCGTCACGCACGAGCACAACAGCGGCGACCGCAACGGTCTGAACGTCTTCGGGCATGCTGTAGGTGTCTGCGGGGACGGTGTAAGCGGAGTAATACGGGGAGGCGGCGAGGAGCTTTTCAACGTGCTCATCGTCGATGGCGACGAGGTAAACCTGGCCGCTGGTGGAAAGGTCGGTGATGGCGGTGGTAGGAGCGCCGGCGACGATGAACGCCGCGTCGATCTTGTTGTCCTTCAGGCTTTCGGCGCTGTCACCGAAGCTCTGATAAACGGGGTTGATGTCTTCAAGGGTCATGTCATAGGCCGCGAGGACGTCAATGGCGTTGAAGTAAACGCCCGAACCCTGTGCGCCGACGGAGACGTTTTTGCCCGCGAGGTCGGCAACGGACTTGATGTCCGGGTTCATGGTGACGATCTGAACCTGCTCCATGTAGAGCGCGGCGGCGACGGAGAAGCTGTCAACCGGGGCTTCAAAAAGGTTGGTGCCGCTGTAAGCGTAGCTCATGACGTCGGACTGGCAGAAGCCGAGCTGATAAGAACCGGCGTCCATGTCCTCAATGTTGGCCTGAGAGCCGTTGCCGGTGACGGCCACGACGTTGAGGTCGGCGTTGGAGGAGACATACTGGGCGATGACACTGCCGAAGGCATAATACGTGCCGGTTTCGCCGCCGGTGGTGAAGGTGAGATTCTGCTTGGCGTCGCCTGAGCCGCAGGCACAAAGGGCGAAGACCATGCAAAGAGTGAGAACGAGAACGATAAACTTCTTCATGGGTTTTACCTCCTGATTATTAACGCGCCGAAAATTTTTCATCAACGCTTACGTAACACTTGAATTACGCTCTTTTCGCTGTTATAATACAACCAAAAGTTGATTTTGGCAATAGTCTATTTACA
>CAZUSM010000189.1:0-3050 GCA_964623675.1 uncultured Oscillospiraceae bacterium | reverse complement strand
ACGAAAATGGAGGCGATAATTTGATAAGCATCAATTACCGCGACGCACGACCCATATATGAACAGGTCAAGGACGGTTTTCGCGACCTTATTCTCTCCGACGCGCTGCCGGTGGGGTACAAAATGCCCTCCGTGCGCGAGCTTGCCGCGTCCTTGGCGATTAACCCGAACACCATACAGCGCGCCTATCGCGAGCTGGAAAGCGAGGGGTATATTGCCTCTGTGCCCGGCAAGGGCAGCTTCGTCAGCCCCAGCGATGACGCCGTGAAACGGCGCAAGGGCGAGCTGAAGGCCGAACTGCGCAAGCTCGCGGACGAGCTGCGCGCGCTGGGCGTTTCGGAGGACGAACTCATCAAGACCATACAAGGAGGCGGGAAGAAATGAAAATAGAAGTGAAGGAGCTTGTCAAGAGCTTTGACGGCTTTCGCGCGCTTGACGGGCTGAACATAAACGTGCCAGCGGGCGCGGTTTACGGCCTTGTCGGGCCGAACGGCGCGGGCAAATCCACGGTGATCCGCCACCTTGCGGGCATATATCGGCAGGACAGCGGCGAGGTGCTGATTGACGGCGCGCAGGTGTTTGAAAACCCCGCCGTCAAGGCGAGCATCGCCTATATTCCGGACGAAATATTCTATTTCACCCAGTCCACCGTGGCCGATATGCGCGAATTTTACCGCAGCATGTACCCGCGTTTTTCCATGGAGCGGTACAACAAGCTGCGCGGCGCGTTCGACATTGACGAAAAGCGCCCCATGCGCAAGCTCAGCAAGGGCATGCAGAAGCAGGCGGCGTTTTGGCTGGTGCTGTCGCAGTGCCCGGACGTGGTCATCCTCGACGAGCCGGTTGACGGGCTTGACCCCGTGATGCGCCGCCAGGTGTGGGGGCTGCTGATGAGCGAGGTGGCCGAAAACGGCACGACCGTCGTGGTGTCCTCGCACAACCTGCGCGAGCTGGAGGACGTGTGCGACCACGTCGGCATCGTCAACCACGGCCGCATGATGACCGAGCGGTCGTTGAGCGACTTACAGGACAACATCGTCAAGGTGCAGCTCGCCCTGCCCGACGGGGGCAAGCTCCCCGACGGGCTGGAGGTATTGCATGCCTCCGCCACGGGGCGGCTTCAGCAGCTCATCTTGCGCGGACAGGCCGAGGAGCTGACGAACGTGCTGGCCACGGCCGCGCCGCTTTTCGTGGACTTTTTGCCGCTTACTCTGGAGGAGATTTTCATTTACGAGCTGGGAGGTGCAGACAGTGAAGCAAAAGACATCATTCTTTAATTGGGGCTTGAGCCGCAATATATTAAAGCGCACGTGGGTGCTCTGGGCGGCGTATTTGGCGCTGATGTTTGCCTGCACGGCGGGGAACATCTCCAAGCCCAACGCCAAGAGCATAACCGACGTTTTTGCCTACACTGTTGATTATAACTACTCCGTGATGCGGCTGGGCATAACCGCCGCGCAGATAAACGCTTTCGCGTGTGCCGTCGCGGCGATGGCGGTGTTTTCGTATATGTACACGAGCCGCTCCTGCGGCATGATAAACGCCCTGCCCATTCGCCGCGAGACCGCGTACATCACGGCCTACCTCACGGGGCTTGGTGTGCTTGTCGCGTCCTGCGTGATATGCGCGGTGGCCGTGTGGGTCAGAACGGCGCAGACGGGGTATCTCTTAACGCAGAGCATTTGGACGCTTTTGGGCTTCATGGTGCTCAGCGCCGTGGCGTTTTATTCGCTTGCGAGCTTCTGCGCGGTGCTGACGGGCAACATCGTGGTGCTCCCGGCGGTGTACGCGGTGCTGGGGTGCGTGGCGTTCGTGGTCATCGCCGCCGTGGGCGAGCTGCTGTCGGATCTCATTTACGGCATGGCCAGCAACTTCATTTATAACGGCAACTCGGAGTTTGCCTATTGGCTTTCGCCGCTGGTATATGTTTTAGACCCGCAGCTCGATATCCGCCGCGTGACGGTGTATGACGACATGGGCGAGAGCAGCTACACCGGCGAATTTGAGCCCGTCGGCCTCGGCGTGCTGGGCATATACTGCGCGGTTGGCCTTGCGCTGTGCGTGCTCGCCGTGCTGATCTATCGCCGGCGCGACATGGAGCGCGCGGGCGACGTGGTGGCTGTGCCGGTGCTGATGCCGGTGTTCAAATACTGCATGACCTTCGGCACGGCGATTGTTTTTGCGCTGGTGGTGTACCACAATGTGCTGACCGACGTCAAGCCCGGCCTCACCACCGCGCTTATCATCACGCTGCTCATGCTCATCGGCGCGGCGATTGGATTTTACGCCGCCGAAATGCTCATGCAGAAAACGTTGAAGGTGTTTGGCGTCAATTGCCGGGGGCTTGTGGGGTCGTGCGCGGTTTTGGCGGCGCTTGCGCTTGCGGCGGAGCTTGACGCGGTCGGCTTTGAAAGCTATGTCCCCGCGGCGGGGGACGTGGCGAGCGTGGAAATTGCCCTCTCCGGCACGAGTGTGAAATTTGAGCAGGCGGAAAACCTCGAGGCGATTACGAAGCTGCATGAGGACATAATTGCCGACAAAAAGATAAACGAGGCCGCCGAATCCCGCCGGTACTTCGACATGATTTATACCCTCGCGGACGGCAGCACCGTCAGCCGCGCGTACAGGATTTCTTATGACGCGAGCGAAAAGCTGACCGCCGATTCCAACCTCCGCACGGCGGACGCGCTCATGGCCACGCAGGAGGCGAAGGATTATTACATCGGCTTTGAAGGCAAGCACTACGACGTGAACGAACGCGCCGTGGACACGGCGAGCTTGGACGGCTATGTGCTGCACCCGTCGCCGAGCGGTGAAAGAGCCGAATATGAGAACATAAGCGTGGATTTGACGCCCGAACAGGCCGCCGAGCTTTATGAGTGCATCAAGCTCGACTCGCGCGACAGCTCTCTCGGCTCGCGCTGGCTGATACACGACGAGCGGTATTATGACACCGTGGCGAACATCAGCTTTTATATGACGCTCAAGCAGGCGGTTTGGGAAACCGGCTACGGCGGATATAAATATCCCATTTATCCCTACTTCTCCATC
>CAZUSM010000188.1:0-3054 GCA_964623675.1 uncultured Oscillospiraceae bacterium | reverse complement strand
GCCAAAACCGTTCAAGAGGAGATTCTCTCCGTCGTTTTGAGCGCCACCGGCATGGACAAGGCCGAGGTCAATGTCCACGTTTCGGGCGTTGCGTTCGACAAATAAAGCCCGGAGGAGTATACAATGACGAGGACTACCGCCAGAGAAATCGCGATTCAGCTCGGCTTTGCCGCCGCGTCCGCCGGCGTTTCGCCCGATGATATTTTCGACAGCTTCTTTTCGCAGGAGCATTATTCCACCCTCGCCGAGGAAAACGAGCTTTACGCCGAGTACCCCAACAAAAAACAGCTTGAATACATCCGCCGCATCACCACCCTCATGGCCGAAAACCGCTCTGAGCTTGACGGATATATCGAGCGCTATGCCAAGGGCTGGCGCCCTGAGCGCATTTCCAAAACCGCGCTTGCGGCCATGCGCTGCGCAATATGCGAGATTCTTTACATCGACGATGTGCCCGCCTCGGCGGCGATAAACGAGGCGGTGGAGCTTGATAAAGGCTATGATGACCCGGACACCGTTTCCTTTGTCAACGGCGTTCTCGGCGGCTTCATGCGCGGAGAGTTCCCCGACGCGGCGATTGACGCCGCGACCGAGTGCGACGCAGCGCAAGACGATGCCGCGACAAGTGCGCTGGACAACGTTGAGGCGTGAGCATGGAGCAACGAACGCTTTCTGTCACCCAGCTCAACGGCATAATAAAAGGACTTATCGACAGTGAACCGCTTTTGAACGAAGTCTGCGTTCGCGGCGAGCTTTCAAACTATAAAATCTATCCCTCCGGGCATCACTATTTCACGCTCAAGGACGCCGAAAGCAGCATCCGCTGCGTCATGTTCAGATCCAGCGCGGATAAGCTCCGCTTTCGCCCGGAAAGCGGCATGGGCGTGACGGCGTTCGGCCGCGTGTCGGTCTTCCCGCGCGACGGCGCGTATCAGCTTTACTGCACCGCGCTTTTGCCGGAGGGCACGGGCGATTTGCAGGTGGCCTTTGAACAGCTCAAAAAGAAGCTGGACGAGGAGGGCCTGTTCGACAGGGCGCACAAAAAGCCCCTGCCGCGTTACCCGGAGAAAATCGCGATTATAACCTCATCCGCCGGGGCGGCTGTGCACGACATGATTCGCATTCTGCGTCGCCGCTGGCCGCTGACAAAGGTGATTTTGCTGCCAGTGCGCGTTCAGGGGGTTGAAGCCCCGCCGGAGATTGTCGGCGCGATACGCTATGCAAATGAATTCAAAATCGGCGACGTCATCATCACCGGACGCGGCGGCGGTTCGATTGAGGATTTGTGGGCGTTTAATGACGAGCGCGTTGCGCGCGCGATTTATGCCTCCGAAATCCCCGTCATTTCCGCCGTAGGGCATGAGCCGGACGTCACCATTTCCGACTTCGTGGCCGATGCGCGCGCCTCGACCCCGTCCAACGCGGCGGAAATCGCCGTGCCGGACATTGCGGAGTTTGCAGACGCGCTCAACGGCTATGACATTCGCGCGCGTCAGGCGATGAGCAAGCGCCTTGCCGCCCTGCGCGCCCGCTTGGACGGCATCACCTCAAAGCGCGTCATGCAAAACCCCACCGCGAGCATTGACGACCGCCGCATTGAGCTTGACCGTTGCCGCGACAAGCTCATAAGCGAGCAGCAGCGCATATATGAGCAGAAAAAGCACGAGCTTTTGCGACTCGCGGCCTCGCTTGACGCGATGAGCCCGCTCAAGGTGCTCTCGCGCGGCTATGCCATCGCCGCAGACGGCGAGGGCAAAATGATAAAAAGCATAAAAAGCATTGAAAAAGGGGACGCGCTGTCCCTGCGCTTTTCTGACGGCGAGGCCGAGTGCGCCGTGACCGCCGTGAAAGGCGTGTAAATATTCGCAGATTTGGAGGAATGCAATATGGCCGCAAAAAAGCCGAGCTTTGAAGAGGCCGTCGCTCGCCTTGACGAAATCGTCAAGCACCTTGAAAGCGGCGACATGTCGCTCAGCGAGTCTCTTGCCATGTTTGAAGAGGGAACAAAGCTCATATCCGGGTGCACGAAGCTCTTGGATGAGGCCGAGCAGACCGTGGTCAAGCTCAAAAAGGGTGCTGACAGACAGCCCGTTGAGCTGCCCTTTGAGGATGAAAACGCATGAACGAGAAAGATTACAAGCTCATGATTGAAACCGCGCTGGAGCAGTGCTTCGCGGGGTTTGAAAGCCTGCCGCAGGCGGGGCTTGCCGAGGCGATGAGATATAGCCTCCTCGCCGGTGGCAAGCGCATCCGCCCCATGCTGGTGCTGGAGTTTTGCCGCATTTCCGGCGGCGACGTCGAAAAGGCACTTCCGGCGGCCTGCGGCATTGAAATGCTGCACACTTACAGCCTCATTCACGATGACCTGCCCTGCATGGACAATGACGATCTGCGTCGTGGCCGCCCCACCAACCACAAGGTTTACGGCGAGTGCGTGGCCACCCTCGCGGGGGACGCGCTTCAGGCCGAGGCGTTCCACAGTGTGCTTTCTGCCGAGCTTCCCGCCGAAAACTGCGCCAAGTGCGCGGAGATTTTGGCCGGGGCGGTCGGGCTTGACGGCATGTGCGGCGGGCAGTATCTTGACATGCTCGGCGAGGGCAAAGCCCTCACAGAGCAGCAACTCACCGACATCAACAGCCGCAAAACCGGCGCGCTTTTGGTGGCGGCCTGTCAAATGGGCGTCGCCGCCGCAGGTGGGAGCGAGCTTCAGCTCGCCGCCGCCGGGCATTTCGGCTCGGCCTTGGGCATGGCGTTTCAGATTCGCGACGACATGCTCGATGTGCTCAGCACCGCCGACGAGCTGGGCAAGCCCATCGGCTCTGACGCGCAGGAAAACAAAAACACTTACATGGCGCTCATGGGCGAAAGAGGCTGCCGCGAGACGGTTGAGCGCTTGACGGAGTTTGCCAAGGGCGTGCTTTCCGAGGCGTTTGAGGACACGGCTTTCCTCTGTTCGCTTGCCGACGCGCTTGCGACGAGAAACAAATAAAACTGCTTTTTGGGTGAGGATTTGAGTATTTTAGAGAGAATAAACTCCTCTGCCGACATAAAAAA
>CAZUSM010000187.1:0-3075 GCA_964623675.1 uncultured Oscillospiraceae bacterium | reverse complement strand
GTCGTTCCACTCCGGCAGCCTTTCAAATCCGTTTTCGCTCAGCTTTTCTTTGCTCAGTCTCGAATTCTTGGGTCTCCACGCTTTCGCGCCGTACGCCTCCGTGGTCACGTGCTTGACACGGACGTTTTTCCCGGCGAGGCGGAAAACCTCTTCGGCCAGCTCTGCCCATGAGCACGTGCCCTCGTTTGTGGCGTGGTACACGCCGTATTTCTCTGTCATTATCATGTCGCACAAGAGCGGCGCGAGGTCGGCGGAAAAGGTCGGCGAGCCGACTTGGTCGCACACCACGCTCAGTTCTTCGCAAGTTTCGGCATGGCGCAGAATTGCCTTTACGAAGTTTCTCCCATTTGCCCCAATTAGCCACGAGGTGCGGACAATGAAATATCTGTCAGTCATGCTTTGCACCGCGAGTTCTCCGGCGAGCTTGGTGCGCCCATAGGTGTTCAGCGGCCGGGTGGGATCATCGACCTCGTATGGCCTGTCGCCCTCGCCGGGAAAGACGTAATCCGTCGAGATGTACACCATTTTCGCGCCCAGCGTGCGGCAGGCCTCGGCGATGTTGCGCGTCCCTTCCACATTGACGCCCCAGCACTTCTCCGGCTCACTTTCGGCGAGGTCGACCTTGGTGTATGCCGCGCAGTGGATAACCGCGTCCGGCTTGTAGTCGCCAATCACGGCGAAAACCGCGTCCTTGTCGCATATATCCAGCTCTTTCGAGCTTACGCCCACATATTCAATTCCGCGCGCGGCCAAAACCTCTGCCACATCGTGGCCGAGTTGGCCGGACACGCCGGTGATGAAAACTTTCATACTATCCTCACAATTTATCGGATTTTACAAGCCCGACGGCAAATCGGAAAAGCCACTCCGGGCAACACGCTGTCACAAGCTCAAAAGCGGAGGCATACTCACTAAAGTGCCGGTATTTATAAACCATTGCCGCGCCGCCCCGGTGCAGCCAGTGCTCGCGGCGCGCATTCACCCAGCGTATGCCGTCCTCAATGATGGCGCGCGTGGCCTCGCCGCAGGGCAGATTATCCCGCAGCCAGTTCATGCGCTGCTGCATTTTTTCAATGCGAACCTCAAGATAGCTCGCCTTGTCGGTGACTCCGACGAGCGTGGAGGTCTGATTCGCCCCGTGAATGCGGTAATCTATCAGCGCGTCAGGCAGAGAGACTATCTTGCCGCGCTCGGCACAGACAAGCGCGATGTATTGGTCATGCACCATGTGCGGGCAAAAGGGCACGGCGGCCTTGGCCGCCTCGGCGCGCACGAGCATCGTGCACCCCGTGACCCAGTTGCTGACAAGCAGTTTCTCGGCCAGCCCCGTGCCGGAGCGGAAAACGTGCCGCCGCCGAACCTCGGTTATGCTGTCCGCCGTTTTCCTGCCCTCGCCGTCTATCACGCACATATCCGAGCACACGAGGAGTGCGCCCTCGCGCTCAATCGCCGCTTGCAGGGTGCTGAGCTTGTTTTCGTGCCACACGTCGTCCTGATCGCAGTAGGCAAGGTACTCACCGTCCGCGCACTCGCGCGTCAGGCGTTCAAACGTGAGATTCGAGCCGAGGTTTTCCTCGTTACGCTCAAGCGTGAACTCAAACGCGCTTATGCACTCCGTGACACAGCGCTCAATGTCCTCAAAGGCGACATTGGGCGAACAGTCGTCGCATATATGCAGCACGAGGTTGGGATAATCCTGCGCATTGATGCTCAAAAGCTGCTCGCACAGCCAGTCCAAGCGCGGGTTGTACGTCGCCATCAGCACCGCAATCCTCGGTTTATCTGTTGCCGTACATTCTTTCATAGTAGTTGCGGTACTCCCCGTTTACTATATTCTCCCACCAGGGCTTGTTCGCGAGATACCACTCGATGGTTCTCTGGATGCCGTTTTCAAACTTTGTCTCCGGCAACCAGCCCAACTCGTTGTGGATGAACGTCGGGTCGATGGCGTAACGCATGTCATGCCCCTTGCGGTCGGTGACGTGGGTGATGAGGCTTTCGGGCTTGTCGAGCGCGCGGAGAATGAGCTTGACGATGTCGATGTTGCGCATCTCGTTGTGCCCGCCGATGTTATAGACTTGCCCCTCCTTGCCGCCGATCAGAATGAGGTCGATGGCCACGCAGTGATCCTCCACATACAGCCAGTCACGCACGTTCAGCCCCTCGCCGTACACCGGTAGCGGCTTGTCCGCGAGGGAGTTGGCAATCATCAGCGGGATCAGCTTCTCCGGGAACTGGTACGGGCCGTAGTTGTTCGAGCAGCGGCTAATCGTGATGGGCAAGCCGTAGGTGCGGTGGTACGCGTTGCACAGCAAATCCGCCGAGGCCTTGGAGGCCGAGTACGGGCTGGAGGTGTGCAGTGGGGTCTTTTCGGTGAAGAAAAGGTCCGGGCGGTCAAGCGGCAGGTCGCCGTAAACCTCATCTGTGGAGACCTGGTGATAGCGCTTGATGCCGTACTTGCGGCATGCGTCGAGCAGCACCTGCGTGCCCATGACGTTGGTTTCAAGGAAAATCGACGGCGTCTCGATGGAGCGGTCGACGTGGCTTTCCGCCGCGAAGTTGACGATGACATCGGGCTTTTCCGCCTCGAAGAGGTCGTACACCGCCTTGCGGTCGGCGATGTCCGCCTTGATGAACTTGAACTTCGGGTCGTTCATCACGGGGGCAAGCGTTTCGAGATTGCCCGCATAGGTCAGCTTGTCCACGCACACCAGGTCATAGTCCGGGTGCTGCTTTTTCATGTAGAAAACAAAGTTGCTGCCTATAAATCCGGCGCCGCCGGTGATTATCATTTTCATTGCCTTACCACTCCTCAAATCCGGTCACCACGTCGCGCAGACGCGGGTTTATTCTGTCCTTCGCGGAAAGCATCGGCGCGTCGACGCCCCAGTCAATGCCAAGCTCCTCGTCGCACCAGAGTATGCCGACCTCGTCGGCGGGGGCGTAGGGGTTGTCCGCCTTGCACAAAAACTCCACATTGTCCGTCAGGGTGACGAAGCCGTGGCCGAAGCCGCGCGGAATGAGAAGCTGCTGCTTGTTCTCCTCGGACAGCTCCACGCCGACCCACTGCTTGTA
>CAZUSM010000186.1:0-3119 GCA_964623675.1 uncultured Oscillospiraceae bacterium | reverse complement strand
GGGTCAAGACCTCGTTGTCAAGCTCTTCGCCCTCGCCGAGGAGAAAAAGGTCAATAAACGGCGCCATAGGCTCGGCATTCACGGCGGATGAGCCGCCCACCATGACAATGGGCGTAAGCCCCTCGCGCTCGGCACTGCGTATGGGAATGCCGGACATGTCCAGCATGTCGAGCACGGTGGTGTACGCCATTTCATACCCCACGGAAAACGCCACCGCGTCAAATTCGCGCACGCTGTCCCCGCTTTCAAGGGCGTAAAGCTCAATGCCCGCGTTTTTCATCTCGGCGTGCATGTCACCCCAAGGGGCGAACACGCGCTCACACCAGACGAAATCCAGCGAGTTCATGGTGTTATATAGTATACTCATGCCGAGATTGGACATGCCGATCTCGTAAGTATCCGGGAAGCAAAAGGCCACGCGAAGCTCGACCTTGCTTTTGTCCTTGATGATTTGGTTGTACTCCCCGCCCGTGTAGCGCGCGGGCTTTTGCACACGCGGGAGTATGCGTTCAAGACGTTTATCCATGTGTTTCTCCGTAGTATTGCCAAATTATATTCCTATTGTACATGACTTTTGCGCATTTTTCAATACCCGCGTCGTGCGTGCTCTTTGCATGAGGCGTGAATGAGGCATATCGCCGCGATGAGCAGCCCCGCGCCGCATGATTGTACAAAAAGCCGAACGCCCAACATGAGTAGAATTTCGCACATCGCCGCGCTCAGCATTGCGGCGAGTGCGCCGCCGCGTTTTTCGCCGATGAGCGCCGAGGCCACGGCGGCGAATATCCGCCCTCCGTCGAGCGGCATGACCGGCAAAAGGTTATAAAGCGAGAGAATCAGGCTGATTCCCGCGCCGAGCTGTAGCCACGCGAGTCGCAGGTGAACGCCGAGGTATGAGCAAAGGTAGGCATAAGCGATCCCGGCGGCAGGGCCTGCCGCCGCCGCGAGGGCATGGGTGAGCGCGGTGCATTCACCGCGATAATCAATGCACAGCCCGCCCGCACCGACTGAGACGGCGCGAACCTCCAGCCCAAACGCGCGCAGACACGCCACGTGCCCCAGCTCATGCACGGCCACGGCAAAAAGGAGCGCCGACAGAACGTAAAAATCGAGAAAATACACCGCCGCCGCGCAAAGCGCAACCGCCGCCGGACTCACGCACGGGGTGTTGTGAGATATATTATAATGTAGAGTATCGCGCATTTTCACCCCGACTTAATCAGCCTCCGACAAAGCAGCTTATGTATTCGCGCGACGGCGAGAAAGCGTATGCCAGCGCGCCGCGCATGCCGCCGGGCGCGATGAGTGCGCCGATGGTCTCGACAACGGCGTCGGCGTCCGCCCCGGCGGCGACGAACGCGCGCGCCGACGCGCCCAGCGCGTCGCGCACCGTCGGCAGCATGAGCCGCAGTGCAAACGCGCATAAGGCCGCAAGGAGCAGGGTTTTCAGCTCTGCTTTCACGCCTCTCCCCTCCCCTGTTGTCATTATGAAACATTGTATTTGCACTTTTCTTTTGTTATGTGAGAATTTTGTGCTTGACAATCGGGCATTAAGTAATTATAATGAAACAGCTTGAGAAAGCACCGGGGTGTAGCGCAGTTGGTAGCGCGCTTGGTTCGGGACCAAGAGGCCCGGAGTTCAAGTCTCCGCACTCCGACCAAATGAGCCTTTGTCGAAAGACAAAGGCTCGTTTTTCATTCAGCGATAAAGAAAGCCTGAGCACCCGACGGACTTTACATGCCGCCGTTACCCATAGCGTTTCCGCTATGAGCAATGCTCAAGCTTTCTGTTTGTATTATAGCGCAATATGTTTTTGATGGCAAGTGAAAAATGTGAAAAAAACGTGAGTTTTCAAGTATTGTCCTTTTTATCGGACAGTTGGCATGCTATAATACATACAGGAGGTGAGAAAATGGCCTATGAGTATGGTTTTGGTGAGCTTGGAAACCGGCTTATAACACTGTTTCGTTCCGCGCCGCCGGATTTCGACGCGGCTGAGGAATTGCTGATGCAAGGCGCGGACATCAACGCCATTGGCAGAAACGATGATGAAAATATACTTTCCGAGATTCTGATTGGCTATCCGGACGCGCCGCTTGATGAGTTGCCGGATTACGACGACGCCGATGTTGAGGCCTTGCGCAAGCTCATACCCGACCCCGGTTCGGCGATGTGCGATATTATACGCTTTTTCCTCGCGCACGGGTTTGATGTGACGAAACGCGAGGGTTGCTTCGGCGCGCAGTGCCTTTATTCCTTGACGTTAACGACTGATTACCGCCACATTATTGAGGCGACGAAGCTGCTTATTGACGCCGGTGCAATAAACCGCACCGTATCCCCCTCGACGAGAGATGAGGATTATACTCCATGGTCTTCTATCGAGGATAATGTGTTTGACTTAGACTGCCTATCGAATGAGTACTCCGACGCGAACTTATGCGAGGCTGTTTATCAAATCTATCAGGCAATTGACGAAGGCAAACCGTACAGAGGCATTGATTCTTATGAGCTTGCAATCGGCAAAAAGATTCGCCGCGTTTTTGCCGAGAGTAGCGGCGAACAGCCCGTTTTCTTTTCGATTGATACCGCCGATTTCAAGCACAATAACTGCTACAATGCGACATTGTACCTGGTATATGATGACGGTGTGCTTGTCACGACACGCCACGCCGATTGCTGGACGAACACAATTTTGCCGAGCAGCGGGCTTGTTGACGTTACCGAGCATTTTGCGGGTATAGTCGGGAGCAGAATCCTTCGCTTTGTATTCAGCGGAAAATCCATAAAACGCGACAAAACAAGATACACTCAGCTTATATTCACAATCGAAATGGATTCCGGCAGCAAAGTGAGATTCGCGACAAACAACGGTGAAGTGAGCGAGGAAGTATACTCGGCATATTTTGAGGTGTTTTAGTGAAATATCTCGGCAATGTGAATTATAATGAAATCGCGCTTTGCGCGATGAAATCCGAATAAATTCGGGTGAAATCTGCCGACGCAGATGAAATGAAATCCGTCCAACTCCTGCCGAAGGGCAGATTTCATCACGAAGTGATTTCGTCCATCGGAGAAGGATTTATTCCGTCCACAAGGACGGATTTCATTGAAAAAT
>CAZUSM010000185.1:0-3124 GCA_964623675.1 uncultured Oscillospiraceae bacterium | reverse complement strand
GAAGATTTAATGTTGGCCATGCTTCAATCGCCACCTCCTCCTATAAAATTGAGTTTCAACAACTCGCGTTTAGAGATTATAACAAATATTATATTGAAAATCAAGGCCTTTTTCAAAAAAATCAGAAATATTTTTTCTCACTTTTCCTCTTGTGCCAAAACGCCGATTTTCGCGCAAGTTTACACAATATATTGGGCATACTACCCTTATACTCCCACAACATCAACCCACGAGGTGCTCATCATGCTCTACAACGTCAGAACCGACCTCGCCAGCGAGGCCCGCGCGCTCACATCGCCGCTCGTCGGCGAGGCGCAGGGCGTCCTCGCCGATGAAGAACGCCTGCACGGCCTCGACGTGCTCACCGTCACCATCACCACCGAGCGCGGCGAGCGCGCTCTATCCAAGCCGCGCGGCAAATACTGCACCCTGCGCCTGCCGCCGCACTTTGAGCGCGGCGCGGCGGATTTTCATTCCGCCGCAAGCGCCACTGCCGAGCTTATCCGCCGCTGCGCCCCGCGGGGCGCAAGCTCATGCCTCGTCGCCGCGCTCGGAAACCCGGATATCACGCCCGACGCCCTCGGCTCACTCGCCGCGTCGTGCGTCCTCGTCACGCGGCACTTGAAGCACCACGCCGTCCCCGGCTTTGAAAGCCTCGCCGACGTTGCCCTCTGCCGCACGGGCGTCCTCGGCACGACCGGCGTGGAGAGCGCGGCGCAGGTCGCCGCGCTCACGCGTGAGCTGCACCCAGATTTCATCATCGCGGTGGACGCGCTCGCCGGGGGCGAGACGGACACCCTCGGCCGCACGGTGCAGGTTTCGTCCTGCGGCATTGCGCCGGGTTCGGGCGTCAAGAACGACCGCACGCCGCTCACGCGCGATACGCTCGGCGTGCCGGTGGTTGCCGTCGGCGTGCCGACGGTCATCGACGCCGCCGCTTTCGGCGGCGGAGACGCGCTGGCCGGCATGTTCGTCACCCCGCGCGAGATTGACTCGCTCGTCCGCGCCGCCGCGCGCGTGATAGGCTACGGCATCAATCTCGCGCTCCACCCAGGTTTGACGGTCGAGGACGTGGATATGCTGGTTGGTTAGGCCAGCGATGTTTCACGTGAAACATCGTCGGCCACATGCGCAGAGGTCGGGGTGAATGTTTCACGTGAAACATTTTTGTCGGGCAAATTAAATATAGGCATTGAAATATGCCGCACTCGCTGATATAATAGGCAGAGTGAAAAAGCCACAGTAAATTGACTGGAGAAAGATAATGGCCAAGATAATCGCAGTTGCGAACCAAAAGGGCGGCGTGGGCAAGACGACGACCTGCGTCAATCTCACGGCGGCGCTGAACGCCATGGGCAAGCGCGTCCTGCTCGTCGACGGCGACCCGCAGGGCAACGCCAGCACCGGCATGGGCGTGCCGAAGTCGACCCGCCCGAACAGCTATGACATGCTGATAAACGGCACGAGCGCGGCCGACTGCGTCGTGCACACGAAATACGGCGATGTGATACCGTCCAGCAAGGAGCTGGCGGCCTCATCCGTTGAGCTCATCGGCGCGGAGTACCGCGAATACGTCATGCGCAACGCGCTCATGACGCTCTACACCGATTATGATTACATATTCATCGACTGCCCGCCCTCGCTGGAGCTGTTGACCGTCAATGCGCTTGTCGCGGCGGACAGCGTGCTCATTCCCATGCAGTGCGAATACTATGCGCTGGAGGGCATTGCCGACCTCGTCACGAGCATCAAGCTCGCCAAAAAGCGGCTGAACAAGCGCTTGGAGATTGAGGGAATCGTGCTGACGATGTACGACGCGCGGGCGAATCTCACCTCGCAGGTGGCGTCTGAGCTGAGGAAGTATCTTGAGGGCAAGGTGTACGACACGGTGATTCCGCGCTCGGTGCGTCTGTCCGAGGCGCCCAGCCACGGCATGCCGGGCATCGCCTACGACCGCTTCAACAAGGGCACGCGCGCCTATATGGAGCTGGCCGAGGAATTTGTCGCGAGAACGCAGTAAGGAGGACGAGATGGCAACAAAGGAGAAAAAGGGACTGGGCACGGGGCTCGGCGCGCTGTTCGGGGAAGACGTTTTCGCCGAGGAGCAGAGCGAGCTGACCACGTTGCCCATCGCGAAGGTTGAGCCGCGCAAGGAGCAGCCGCGTGAATACTTCGACGAGGCGGCGCTGGCGGAGCTAGCCGATTCAATCGAGCAGTTCGGGCTGATTCAGCCCATCGTCGTCAGAAAGCTGGACACCGGGTATTATCAAATAATCGCGGGTGAGCGCCGCTGGCGCGCCAGCCGCATGGCCGGGCTGACGGAAGTGCCGGTTCGCATAATTGAGGCGGACGACCGCCGCACGGCGGAGCTTGCGCTGGTGGAAAATCTCCAGCGCGAGGATTTGAACCCGATTGAGGAAGCCAAGGGGTATAAGACGCTCATCGACGTTTACGGCATGACGCAGGAGCAGGCGGCCAAGAGCGTGGGGCGCTCGCGCCCGGCGATTACCAACTCAATGCGTCTGCTGTCGCTCTCCGGCGAGGTGATGGAGCTTGTGGAAAAGGGCAAGCTCTCCGCCGGGCATGCCCGCGCGCTGGTGTCGATCACCGACGGCAAAAAGCAGCTCGCCGCGGCAAACGAGGTCATAGAAAAGCAGCTCTCCGTCAGAAAGACCGAGGAGCTTGCCGCCAAGGCGGCAAAGCCCGCGAAGGAAGCAGACGAAAAGCCCGCCCCCAAGGGCATCACCGTGGACTATGCCCGCGAGGTGTCCACGGAGCTGACGGCCAAGCTCGGCCGCCGCGTGGTGCTGACCGACGGGAAAAAGACCGGCAAAATAGAGCTTGAGTATTACGGCAGCGACGACAGGGAAGCGCTCATCGAAATGCTCAGACGCATGAAATAAACATAAAAGAATACTAATAGAGGCAGGAGAAAACAAAATGCTCGATATCAGATTTGTTAGGGAAAATCCCGACGCGGTGAAAGAAAACATAAAGAAAAAGTTCCAAGACGCGAAGCTACCCTTGGTGGACGAGGTTTTGGAGCTGGACGAAAAGAACAGAGCCGCAATAACCGAGGCCAGCGAGCTGCGCGCCAGCCGCAACACACTCTCCAAGCAGATCG
>CAZUSM010000184.1:0-3128 GCA_964623675.1 uncultured Oscillospiraceae bacterium | reverse complement strand
CTCGACGTTGACTCCGTCATGGACGTTCAGATAAAGCGCCTGCACGAGTATAAGCGCCAGCTCCTCTGCGCCATGAGCATCACCAGCCTCCAGCAGCAGCTGCACGACAACCCCAACATGCCCTTCGTCCCGCGCACGTTCGTGTTCGGCGCCAAGGCCGCCGCGGGGTACAAAACCGCCAAGCGCATAATCGAGCTCATTCTCTCTCTCGCAAACGACGTCAACAATGACCCCCTCTGCAAGGGCAAGCTCAGCGTGTATTTTGTCGAGAATTACCGCGTCTCCGCCGCCGAGGCCATAGTCCCCGCCGCGCAGATTTCCGAGCAGATTTCCACCGCCGGCAAGGAAGCCTCCGGCACTGGCTGCATGAAGCTGATGATGAACGGCGCTGTCACCATCGGCACGCTCGACGGCGCGAATGTCGAGATGTTCGAGCGCCTGGGCGACGAGAACATGTACCTCTTCGGCCTGAAAACCGAAGAAGTCGAGGCCTTGCGCCGCAACGGCTATGACCCCGCCGAGGTCGCCGCGCACGACGGTGAGATTCAGCGCATTTTCGAGCGCTTTTCTCAGGGCTTTGCCGACGGCAAGAGCTATTCCGACCTCGTCAGCATGCTCCTTTACGGCGGCGACCAGTACATGCTCGTGGCCGATTATCGCGCCTATGCCGACTGCCAAAAGAAGCTCTATGAGCGCATTTCCGATGAGCACGAGCGCGCCCGCCTTTCCCTCGTCAACACCGCCAAGAGCGGCGTGTTCGCGGCGGACAGAGCCATTGAGGAATACGCGAAGAATATATGGAACGTATGAAAAACTCCCGTGTCGCCGTCATCGGCGGCGTGAATATGGACATCGGGGGCAGCCCCCTTGTCAAGCTCGTCATGCGCGACTCCAACCTCGGCGTCATCACCGCCCGGCCGGGCGGCGTCGGCCGCAACATCGCGCACGACCTGCGCCTTTTGGGCGTTGAGGTCAGCCTCGTCGCCGCCGTCGGCGGCGATGTGTATGGCCAGGGCATACTCGACAGCTGCGCCGCCCTCGGCATTGACATGTCCCTCGCGCGCTTTCTCCCGGATAAGCGCAGTTCTACTTATCTCTATGTCACCGACGAAACCGGTGACATGGAGATCGGCATTGCCGACATGGAGATTACTTCGTGCATCACGCCGGAGTATGTCGCCTCGCATTTGGACAAGCTCAACGCCTTTGACGCCGTCGTGCTCGACGCGAATTTGGACGCTGAAACGCTGGAGTTTGCCGCGCGCAACATCACCGCGCCCATCATCGCCGACCCTGTCTCCACGGCCAAGGCTGTCCGACTTCTGCCCGTTTTGGACAGACTTTGGGCGATAAAGCCGAATATTTACGAGGCCGAAAAGCTCACCGGCGAGAAAGACCCCGAAAAGGCCGCCGCCGCGCTCATCGCGGCGGGTGTTAAGCGCGTTTTCATCAGCCTCGGCGAGGAAGGCATGCTCGCCGCCGATGAAAGCGCCTGCATCCGCATGCCGCGCGAGTTCGTCACCGTGGTCAACACCACCGGCGCGGGCGACGCGGCCACCGCCGCCATTGTTTGGGCGGGCTTGCAAGGGCGCGACGTCGCCGGCTGTGCCCGCGCCGCCGTCAAGGCCGGCGCGATAACCGCAAGCGTCGAGGGCGCAAACAACCCGGAGCTGTCGGCGGACATGCTTCAATAAGTGGATAGCCGGAAAGCACCCCGCTTTCCGACGGATATATATTCCTGGACGGTGGTGTTCAGACTGAATCTTGTGTTGCTTCGTCGAAAGACGGAAACGCAGCGGCGCGAGCTTCTTCTGACGCCGCGGCAGTCGAATCCAAATAATCTTTATTCGGAGGGAATCAAAAATGGCAGAACAAAAACTGCACAAAACCGAGGACGGCTTCACCACAAGATGGGGCTTCATTCTCGCCTGTATCGGCTCTGCCGTCGGCATGGGCAACATTTGGCGCTTCCCCATCATGGTGTCCACCTACGGCGGCTTGACCTATCTCTTGCCGTATTTCGTCTGCGTCGCGCTCATCGGCTCGTCGGGCGTGATGGAGGAGTTCGCGCTTGGCCGCTGGGCGGGGTCGGGTCCCGTCGGCGCGTTCGGCAAATGCACCGAGCAGCGCTGGGGCAATGCCCGCATCGGCAAAATCATCGGCGCGCTGCCCATCATCGGCGCAATGGGTCTCGCCATCGGGTACACCGTCGTCATGGGCTGGATTTTCAAGTATTGCTTCATGGGTCTGTCCGGCTCGCTGTACGCTCTCGGCACTGACATGAACGCCATCGGCGCAGCCTTCGGCGCGACCGCGCCCGAAGCGGCAACGCTCGGCGAAGCGGTCTCCATGATGGCCGAAAACGGCATTTTCAACCTCGGCAACACCGCCTGGCAGGTCACCGGCCTTGCCATCGGCCTTGCCATTCTCACTCTCGGCATCTCCGGCGGCATTGAAAAGGCCAACAAAATCATGATGCCCACCCTTTTCGCGCTCTTTGTCATCCTCGGCATTTATATCGCCACACTCCCCGGTTCGGGTGCGGGGTATAAGTATATTTTCACGCTCCAGCCCGACCGTCTCCTTGACCCTGAGGTTTGGATTTATGCCTTCGGTCAGGCGTTTTTCTCCCTCTCCGTCGCGGGCAACGGCTCTGTCATATACGGCTCTTATTTCTCCAAGGATGAGGACATCCCGTCCTCTGCGCGCAATGTCGCCGTGTTTGACACCTGCGCGGCCATGCTCGCCGCGCTCGTCATCCTCCCGGCCATGGCCGCCGGCGGGGTTGAGCCGTCCAAGGGCGGCCCCGGCCTCATGTTTGTCTATCTCGTCAACGTGCTCAACGGCATGGTCGGCGGGCGCATCGTGGGCGCGGTGTTCTTCGTCTGCGTCCTCTTCGCCGGGCTCACGTCCATTATCAATCTCTATGAAGCCCCCGTCGCGTGGCTCAGCGAGCAGTTCAAGCTCAAGCGCCTGCCCTCTGTCATCATCATCGGCCTTTTGGGCATGGCCGTCTCCGTCATGATTCAGCCGTGGACTTCTCAGTGGATGGACGTCATCTCCATTTATATCTGCCCCATGGGCGCGTTCCTCGCCGCCGTGATGTTCTTTTGGGTGCTCAAAAAAGA